>JAFSET010000089.1 GCA_017435615.1 Oscillospiraceae bacterium
AAGGCCATTGCCGAGGCAGAAGCCTACAACGGTCCCTCCCTCATCATCGGCTACGCTCCCTGCGAAATGCACTCCATCAAGGGCGGCATGATGCACTGCCAGGACGAGATGAAGAAGGCTGTGGAATGTGGCTACTGGAACCTGTTCCGCTTCGATCCCTCCAAGGAGACCGGCAAGTTCACTCTGGACTCCAAAGCTCCGAAGGATGGCTATCAGGAGTTCCTGATGAACGAGGCCCGTTACAGCCGTCTGACCCGTGAGTTCCCCGAGCGTGCAACCGAACTGTTCGCTAAGAACGAGGCTGCTGCTAAGGAGCGCTGGGAGCATCTGAACAAGCTTGTTGAGATGTACAAGGACTAATTCCTTATGATTTACCGCCCCCGGTGTTCCGGGGGCGGATTTTTAAAGGAGTATGGATATGGATTGCACAGTAATTGATATTCGTGGCGATTATGCCTTTGTCCGCTATGAAGACACCGGCGTTGTGTCGGAGGTCGCCATTGCGTTGCTGCCCTTTGGGATCGACGTTGGTGACCGGCTGAAATTTGAAAACTACGAGTTTAGCCTAATTGAACAGTAACAACTAATGTTTTAAAATCATGACGCACAGATACAGAAAGAGCCTTGCGAAGATCAACACACTTCGCAAGGCTCTTTGCTTACTTGGTATTATCTTTATGACCGACCTTGTCCATCAATTTTTTCAGTTCCAGCTTTTTGCGCTTCTTTTCCCGTTTTTCTTTGAAGTGAGAACGAAGCTCCGGGGGCTGAGCCTGCAATTTTTCAGGCTCCACCTGCCGTCCGTCCAGCCGGTTTTGGATCAGTTCACGCATCAGGCAGTACATAACGGAGGTCAGCGGAATCATCAGGAACATACCGGCAACGCCCATCAGCTCGCCGCCCAAAGCAACCGCAACCAGGACCCACATGCCGGAAAGGCCAATAGACGTGCCGACGACACGGGGATAGATCACATTATTTTCAATCTGCTGCAGCACCAAGAACATCACCACGAACCATACGGCCTGCAAGGGATTTGCCACAAGGATCAAAAATGCACCGACGATACATCCCACCCAGGCACCAACTACGGGAATAAAAGCTGTAACCGCTACAAGCACACTGACCAGTGGGATATAGGGCATCCGGAAAATTGCCATGGAAATAGCGAACATGGTGCCCAAAATGCAAACCTCCAGGCACTGCCCGGACAGGAAATTGGAGAATGTGGAGTTTGCCAGGCGCAACACACGGACAATGTAGTCAGAAACACGCTCAGGCAAAAAAGCGTACATCAGCTTCCTGCCCTGCCGTGCCAGGGTTTCCTTTTGGAACAGAGAGTAAACAGAAAACGCCACAGCAATGAAACCGGTGATAAATCCACTGGTCACACTGCCAATTGCGGAGATCGTCCGAGTAAAAATGGTACTCAGGCTGTCACCGACCACGTTGAGCATATTCTGCGCCAGGGAGGGCCAATCAAACTTTTCCAGATCCGTGTTTTCCATGATCCACTGCATCACTTCCGGGTGCTCCGTCAAAAATGCATCGGCTTGCTCTTCAACACGCAGTGCAAAGGTTTGAAGCTTAGGAATCAGGGACTGAACTGTGTCCGACAATTGGGGAATCAGCAGCAGGAACACCAATGTCAGGATCAAAAACACCGCCAAAATCGTCACCAACAAGGCGCAAACACGGCGAAACTTCTCATTTTTTATACCTACAAACAGGCGCTCAAAAGCACGCATCGGCACGTTTAAAATAAACGCCAGCACAGAACCGATAATAAACGGCGAGAGAATATCCATCACACGCTTCGCGATCCCTATGACATGGTTTGTTTGATTCAGGACCCAATACAGCAGTACAAATCCCAAGATCACCAATACAATATTGCGCAATGTCTTTTTTTCAATTCTGATGTCCACAGCATCACCCCCATATCATCATACAAGCATTATATGACAAAATTAAGAACAAAATCAAGTTTATTTTGACAACTTTCGAAGAAGCTGACAAAGAAACTGCACCTCTTCCTCTGTATTGGCCCAGCTTGTGCAAAACCGCACCGCCTGATGATCTTCATCTACCCGGTCCATAGGGCTGAATGTCACCTCTTTGGACAGCTCAGGCAGGATGGATACCGGCAACACAGGAAACACCTGATTGGTACTTCCCTCCACAAACAGCGGATAACCAAGCTCCTGCAGGGTCTGCCGTAGGATATCCGCCAGCTCATCGGCGTGACGGGCGATCTTAAAGTACAGATCATCCTGAAGCAGGGCCTCCATCTGTAGGCCCAAAAGCCAGCCCTTGGCCAGCATGCCGCCGTGTTGCTTGATCAGATAACGGAAATCCTCCGCCAAAACCGGATTGGTGATCACCACGCACTCACCAAACATAGCACCGCCTTTGGTCATACCAATATAAAATACGTCACAAAGAGCGGCAATATCCGCAAGCGTCACATCATTGTCCCGGCTGGCAAGGGCGTAGCCCAATCTTGCGCCATCTAAAAACAGATAGTAGCCGTATTTTTTACAGACTGCGGACAACGCCTGCAGCTCCTGCAGGGTATAGACTGTGCCAAGCTCTGTAGAGTCGGAAATGTAAACCAGCTTAGGCTGTACCGTATGTTCCCGGTCACCGTCCTGCAGATGAAACTTTGCCGCCTGTTCAACCTGGGCGGCAGTCACTTTACCGTCAACAGAAGGCAATCCGATTACCTTGTGGCCCGTGGCCTCTACCGCACCAGTCTCATGTACATTGATATGGCCGGTCACCGCACAGAGGGCACCCTGATGAGGCCGCAGCGCCGCATCAATCACAGTCAGATTAGCCTGTGTTCCGCCGGTCAAAAAATGTACCTGCAGATCCTTATTGCCGCAAAGCTCTTTCACCTTCTGGGCCGCGGCGGCACAGTGCTCATCCATTCCGTATCCGGGCATTGCCTCATGGAAGGCAGCAGTCATTTTTTCCAGAACTGCCGGATGGCACATTCTGTTATAGTCATTATGAAAATAGCGCACAACGATTCCTCCAATGGTAATTTCCTATATACTACAGTTTTTTTCATCCTGTGTCAAGCAGGTATAACCTGCCTGTATGGCTCATAGATTTTTCTTGGCAGGGCACAGCAGGGAGGGAACATTATGGACGCTACGATCGAACAGCGCGCCTGTGAATTGGCTGTGTACATTATTGAGACCGGCGCAACCGTCAGAGCATGCGCCAAGCGGTTTGGTATATCCAAATCCACGGTCCACAAGGACCTGTCCCAAAGACTTCCTAAGTGTAACAAGAGCCTGTACCGCCAGGTGCGTCAGGTATTGGACCTGAACAAAGCCGAGCGACACATCCGTGGCGGCATTGCCACTAGGGAGAAATACTTAAAAAGCAAGTAGGATGCGCCAAAACGCATCCTACAGATCATCGGCATCCTGTATGGGTTTATCCTGCGGATCAGCAGGTCTTCCGGTGTAGCTTCCAAAGGGATCCGTGACGATCTTTTCTTTTTTCTTCATGTTTTCCACCTCCGCAATCATTATGATGTCCAATATTGAAAAGAATGTACATATATGATATGATGGAAAAAAATGAGTAAAGGACCACCTGCCATGTTTGACATCACCCTGATCTGTATGGGAAAGCTGAAGGAAAAGTTTTATACCTCCGCAGCCGCAGAATATGAAAAAAGGCTGAAAGCGTACTGCAGCTTTCATATCATGGAATTACCGGAGGTGCGGCTTCCGGATAATCCCTCCCCTGCCGAGATCTCCGCAGGGCTGGAAAAGGAAGCTGACAGTATTCTCAGCAAGCTGCCGAAGGGCTGCTGGTTTTGCGTCTTTACGCCGGAAGGAAAGCTGCAATCCTCGGAAGAACTGGCGCAGAAGCTTCAGGATGTGAAACTCAGCGGCAAAAGCAGTGCCTGTTTTCTGATCGGATCCTCCTTTGGTATTGCGCCCAGAATAAAAGCACTTGCAGATCTGAAGCTCTCCATGAGCCCAATGACCTTTCCGCACCACTTGGCCCGAATCATGGTCCTGGAACAGCTTTACAGAGCAGAGGCCATCCAGGCCGGCAGTAAGTATCATAAATAAATATGGGGAGAAGCCAAATTGCACGGCCTCTCCCCTCTTACTGTTTTAGAATTCACCTGTCGCATACATCACGGCAGACAATGCACAAAGCGGCGCGGTCTCACAGCGCAGGATCCGACTGCCAAGGGTACAGATCCGCAGACCGGCAAGCTTTGCCTGCTCAACCTCCCGTGGCTCCAAGCCGCCCTCCGGTCCCGTCATCAGGCTGACTGTTTCAAAGCCTTTTTCCTCCACAGCCATCCGAAGGGTCACTGCACGCTCGTTCTCATAAAAGAGAATGGGTAAATCCGCTTGAGCTGCCCGGTCCAGAGCCGCCTGATAGCTATCAACCGTGATCACCTTCGGCACGATCCCTCTGCCTGACTGCTCCGCCGCGGAGGCCGCAATTTTCTGCCAGCGTTCCAGCTTTTTCTTTAAGCTTTTTTCATCAGGCTTTGATATGCATCTGCCGGAGGGAAATGCGACGATCTCATAAGCACCCAATTCGGTAGCTTTTTGAATCACATGTTCTAACTTATCTGCCTTAGGAAAGGCCATATATACACTGACCCGGACCTTTGCCTCCGTATCGGCACACTGTCTGTCACGCACAACCAGGCTGATCTGTCCGGGACTGACATCACTGACTGTGCAACGGCACTGCTGCCCTTCTCCGTCGCACAAATAGACTTCCTCGCCGTTTTTCAGCCGCAGAACTTTTGCGTGCTCTGCCTGCTGACCAGTCAAAACAATAAAATCCTGTTCCAGTTCTTCTTTGGATACAAAAAAACGCGCCATGAACGCACCTCGCCAACTAATTTTCTATCCGTATCATAATTGGCAAAGGAACGAAAGTCAACAGTAAAATATACATAAAACCGAAACCTGATAAACGGGTCCACCTCAGGTTTTGGTTGCCTTCGCTCAATTTCATCATGTTAGTGTTGATTATCTTCTTGAACTAACAGATCAAAAGAATCCATATCCATACAAAAAGTAAAAGTAGGTATTTGCGTAGCAAATAGAACTCACAAAAAAATCAACCAACTTTAAGTGAATTTTCATATTGACAAAACCTCTAATTAAAGGTATAATGCACAGGAACATTTGCGAGAGTGTTGGAATGGTAGACAAGCACGTTTGAGGTGCGTGTGGTTTCGCCGTGTGGGTTCGAGTCCCATCTCTCGCACCAAAACCGGCGAGTCTCATTTGAGGCTCGCCGGTTTTACTTATTCACATTCCGCAATGCTTTTTATAAAAGACATTTAGGTCCGGAAAATCCTCACACATAGTTGCAAATACTATATCTTTTTCCTTGGTTGAATGACCGGCAAATTTGCTATCAAGCAATTCAAGCACTGCATCAAACGCAACATTCAGCTTGCAGGAGATCCTTTCTGCCAGAGCTTCGCTTTGCAACGCAACAAACTCTTCTTCTGATAAGATTCCCATCTGAATGTCTTTTTTACAATCTTGCTCCTGCGCCTGCAAAAAATCTGTAAATTCATCGTCTGTCATATCTTCAATCAGATAGGACAGCTCCATTTTTGTATCATTCGGCAACTGTGCATAATGATCGATGGCCTCCCGGATTGTGATGCCGGTATTTTCTTCGTTTCCTGTTTTTTTGTTACTCATAACGCGCCTCTCCATTTTATGTGATTTATTTCCAAAATTGGTTTTTTGACAATTTAATTAAATCCGCATATTTTTGAGCAAAGTCTTCCTTGTAATGAAAACGCATCAATTCATAATACTCCCATGCCGTTTGATATGTATCCTGCGGATCGGTAAACAGTAGGGGTTTCCCCAGTTGTTTTACATACTCGTTTACTGCCGTTACCCTTGTTATGACCTTCTGCTTTTGATGGGCAATATCCTCGTCATTATAGCCCAGTGCCTTATAGGTTGGAAAACCATCTTTTTCTTCTGCCATATGACGCATCATATGGTGCCCGATTGCCTCTATCAAGCGTAACAACTTCTCTTTTTCTGTATAATACAGTTCCTCAGTCTTCAAATTAAACAACCTATAGTAATACTTACTGGCATAATCGGATCGAAACACATCCGGTTTTACATCCCACGGATGTTGATAGCTTCCAATTCCCATATTGTTACTCAACACCTACTTCTTTTGCTCTTTTAACCAGATAGGTATATGAATATGATATAGGATATGGCGTGTTTTTTCAAGTTAGCGTTTCACATTTTTCAATAATATGCAGATGTAATTTACATGTAAAAATAGAAAATATACTGTTTGTTAACTGCCAAAACCGTTGGTATTACTCACTTTTTGCTTGAATCCTATAAAACAACTCGCACCAAAGCATTCAAACCCGAACGTTTTACCAATCGGTGAAACGTTCGGGTTTGTTGTTTTCTTAAAAGATGTTAAATAGTCTTTGTTTGTGGCAGTACAGAGTGTTTGGCTCTGTACTGCCACTTCTTCGTTACAAAGAATTTTTGTGCACAAAAAGAGCTTTTAAGTGAAGACTAAGATCGATCCGTCATTACAGATGATCTGTAAAATTCCAAAATATAGAAAATAAACGAAAAATGTACCGCATCGTATTCTGCTGTAATAATGTTTTCCATCGGCGAAAGCAACGAGGAAGAATATTATTAGCACCCATTCAAGGGCAGATGCCATTACGCAAAAAGACCAATACCAGAAGGTGTTGGTCTTTCTGACGATCGTTATGACGACAAATTCAATTTACGTATAAACAGAAAACATATCATCCGATTTAACGTTTTATGAACTTTTCGCAAACATCATTTTCGTCATCCAGCATATACTCGTGATACGTACAACCTCCCACGAACCGAGACCCAGCCTCAGTATACGGGGAAAAATAGTGACATTTGCTACAAGTCGGGATATCGCGACTACAATCCCAACAATAATCCCTGCCTTTTATTGTTGCGCTTGCTGAAAGGAATCCCAGTTTCTTACCGCACTTTGAACAGGTTGTTGCCATAAGCTTCACCTCCTTTATTAATTTATGTTAGGAATTATAACATATATTAACAACAAAAGTCAAGGCATAATAATGGTGAGGTGGTTTTATGAGAGAAAAGCTTATCATCAATAAAAAATCCTTAAAAGGCGAAGACGGCTATAAAACTTTTTCAATTAGAATCAAAGATGAAACTGTTGCCAACTTGGATAAGTTGGCTGAACAAACAAACCGCTCAAGAAACGAACTTATAAACATCTTGCTTGATTATGCAATAAGAAATAGTGAGGTCCAATAAGAATGTACCTGATTTCGAACAGAAAACAGGTAAAGCTTTTAAAACTGCAACATAGCATGCACCACTTAAAAAGCAAGTAAAACCGTAACCTTAAAAGAGGTAAGCGGTTCGATTATAGAATGCTCTGGCACACCAAAATCGGCAATCTTCAACAGAAGATCGCCGATTTTTACTTCTTCAATATTATATTGGGAGATCAGCTCTGCGAATAGATTGAAAAATCAGTTGCAATGATCAACCTTGTATGATATCATGTTATCGAACAAACTAACGAAAAAGGTGGTATCATTATGACAGACTTGGAAATTATGCAGCGGGCGAAAATGTATATGGACCAACTTGCCCAAGGGATCGACCCAATCTCGGGACAGGAGTTATCGGAGGATTCCGCCTTGAACAATGTGCGACTGGCGCGCTGTTTTTTCTATGTGTCGGGAATTTTGAATCAGGTGATCGCCAACGGTGGATATGTGGGCGCTGCGAATAAAGCAGAGTTTGCCATCACCCCGGAACAACTGGCACTGGTGGAGATCAGCCCATATCCGCTTCGGATTACAGAGTTTACGAATAATTTGCTGAAAGAAGTAAAAAATCCGACGATGAAAAAACCAAGCGCAGTGAAATTTACAAATTGGCTGACTGCAAAAGGTTTCCTGATGAAGGAGCAAGGGCCCGATGGGAAGAATCGTCGTGTGCCCACTGCTGACGGAATTCGTCTGGGATTGTCCACGCAGATGCGTAATTCTCCCGACGGGGAATACTTGGCAGTATATTACGACTCTAACGCACAGCGATTCCTCTTAGACAATCTGAGCGCTATTTTACAGGAAACATAATTCTATGAAGTTTATTTCCAAAAGGCAGCTTCCTTTCGTATCTACATTTTATGTTCATAAAAAAATTCTTGACAAATTTCAATTTCTTTCATACAATGCATAAGTACTGAAAAATAAAAGGCGTTTGAGCGAAAACCAGTAGCCGAAAGCTTTTATGCTTGCAGAGAGCTGTCGTTTGGTGCAAGACAGCAGCAGAAAAGTCGGTGAATTCCTTTCGTGAGCTGTGGGCTGAAGGAGCTTCTGCGTAGGCCCTACCGGTTGCAACCGTTACATTGCCGGGGTGTGTTGGCACCTTATGAGGCTTCTTTCGTGAGGAAGAAGTGAAGCAGAGTGGTATCACGGTGTTTTCACTGTCTCTGTATCCGCATTATGGCGGATACAGAGTTTTTTTGTTTTATGCACGGTTTTTCTGTGTCTAAATAAAAAACGATAAAGGAGCAATTATTATGAAAAAGATCATTTCCCTGACCCTTGCTATTGCCATGCTGTGCGGCTGTATGCTGTTTGCCGGCTGCACAAACTCCCAAACAGCTACCACCACGGAGCCTGATCAGGCTGCTACCGGCGAAAGCGCCACCGGCACATCCTACAGCGTCGGCGTCTGCCAGCTTATGAAGCACGATTCCCTGGACCAGGCTACTCAGGGCTTTATCGACGCACTGACTGAGGCCATTGAAGCCACAGGCGGCACCGTGGACATCGACACCCAGGTCGCCGGTGACGCTAACCTGTGTACCACCGTGGTCAACACCTTCACCGCAAAGAATGTGGACCTGATCATGGGCAACGCTACCCCTGCCCTGCTGGCTGCCGCAAACGCCACAACCGATATCCCCGTGCTGGGCACCTCTGTTACAGATTACATGGATACCTTTGGCGGCTCCATTCCTGCCAATGTCAGCGGCACATCCGATGCTGTTCCCTTCGCAGAACAGGCACAGATGATGATCGACTCCTTGAAGCTGGTTGCCGGTGACAAGGTCGGCGTTATCTACTGCACCAACGAAAGCAACTCCGTGGTACAGTACAATGCTGTTAAGGAGCTGTTTGAGGCCTCAGGCATCGTTGTGGAAGCCTACACCTTCTCCGAATCCACAGAGCTGCAGGCTGTTGCCACCTCCGCTGCTGAAAACAGCAAGGCCATCTACGTCCCCTCTGACAACACAGTGGCTGAAAACGATTCTGTTGTAGGCACCATCTGCAACGAAAAGAATGTCCCCGTTTACACCAGCTACGGCGGAAGCATCTGCTACGCCAGCCTGGCTATCGACTATTATCAGCTCGGTGTGGAAACCGGCAAAATGGCTGCCGACATTCTGTTGGGCAACAAGTCCGTCTCCGACATCGAAGTTGCCACGCTGATCCCCACTGTGACCTACAATCAGGAGCTGTGCGCACAGCTTGGCATTGAGGTTCCTGAAAACTAAATCATTTTCTGAGGTAATTTATGTATTTTCTGAATGCATTACCCGGTGCCGTGGCAGAGGGCCTTATTTGGGGTTTGATGGCCATCGGTGTCTACATCTCCTATAAGATCCTGGATATTGCCGACTTGACAGTGGACGGTTCCATCTGTACCGGTGCCTGTGTCTGCATTATGGCCATTTCTGCCGGTCTTCCGGTTTGGCTGAGTATGATCCTTGCCTTGTTGGCCGGTATGCTCACCGGCGTGGTGACTGGTCTCCTGCACACCGCCCTGGGTATTCCAGCCATTCTGGCCGGTATTCTAACCCAGCTCATGCTCTACACAGTGAATTTGTCCATTTTAGGCGGCAAATCCTTGCAGACAGTCAATGCCCGGGCCGTGCCGCTGCTTCTGCACATGAGCAACAACAACGGTGCTATCATCGCAGCCGGCGCAATTGTGGTGCTGGTGATCGTTTGCCTGCGTCTGTTTTTCTACACAGAAGTGGGATTGACCCTGAAATCCACCGGTGACAACCCGGATATGAGCCGGGCACAGGGTGTCAATGTGGAACTGAACAAGGTTATCGGTCTTGCTATTGCCAACGGCATCGTTGCCCTGGCAGGCGCACTGCTGGCCCAGTACAAGGGTTCTGCCAGCATCAACGACGGCCGCGGTGCGATCGTCATTGGCCTTGCCGCCATCTTCATCGGTCTTTCCGTATCCATGAAGATCAAATCCAACTTTGTTGTCAGCCTCATCGGCGTAATCGGCGGCGGTATTATCTACT
Organism: Oscillospiraceae bacterium; assembly: GCA_017435615.1. Classification (GTDB taxonomy): domain Bacteria; phylum Bacillota; class Clostridia; order Oscillospirales; family Oscillospiraceae; genus Faecousia. Next base: position 10,375 of record JAFSET010000089.1, read on the forward strand.
ATGTGATCTATAACTTTGTTATTCTCATGGGTTTAAAGACCGATTACCTGAAAATGCTTTCTGCTATCATCGTCGCAATCTTCCTGGCAGTTCCTTACCTGAAAGGAAAATACTTCACCAAGCAAAAAGCATTGCCCGTAGAAGTCTGTCCTGACGCAGGAGGTGGCACAAATGCTTAAGATCACCAATCCGCAAAAGACCTTTAACCCTGGCACCATCAATGCAAAAACCGCCCTGAACGGCCTGAATTTGACCTTGAATGAAGGCGATTTCGTGACAGTCATCGGCGGTAACGGTGCAGGAAAATCCACAATGCTTAACGCCATTGCCGGTGTTTGGAAGCCGGATTACGGCACCATTGCCATCGATGGCGTGGATGTGACCAATATGCCGGAGCATAAGCGCGCCAAGTTCCTGGGCCGCGTATTTCAGGATCCCATGAAGGGTACTGCTCCGGATATGGAAATTGCCGAAAACCTGGCCATTGCCGCACGCCGAGGCACAAAGCGCAAGCTGATCAAAGGCATTAAAAAGCTGGAGCTTGCACAATACAAGGAGCTGCTTGCCACCCTGGAGCTGGGTCTGGAAGACCGGCTTTCCGCAAAGCTGGGACTGCTCTCCGGCGGTCAACGTCAAGCCATCACCCTTTTAATGGCCACCCTGAACCGACCTAAGCTTTTGCTTTTAGACGAGCACACAGCCGCCCTGGATCCCAAGACGGCTGCTAAGGTATTGGATATCACCAACCGGTTGGTAACCGAAAACCAACTGACCACCCTGATGATCACCCATAATATGCACGATGCCATCGCATACGGCAACCGTTTGATCATGATGCACGAAGGACGGATTTTGGTGGATGTCTCCGGTGAGGATAAGAAAAACCTTTCCATCAGTCAGCTTTTGGGCCTGTTTGAACAGGCCAGCGGCAGTGCAATGGCCGACGACAAGCTTGTTCTTTCAAAATAGCTGAAAAGTGGGGGCAGACGCCCCCACTTTTTATATGTTTACGGTTTTTTCCAGGCTTTTGTTGATCTCCTCATCTGTGGGAACATAGTCACCCATCTGTCCGTCATGGAAACGCTGATAGGCATACATATCAAAGTAGCCGGTACCGGTCAGGCCAAAGACGATGGTCTTTTCCTCACCGGTCTCTTTGCAGCGTATGGCCTCATCCATAGCCACCCGGATGGCATGGCTGCTCTCCGGTGCAGGCAGAATACCTTCCACCCGGGCAAACTCCACCGCAGCTTTAAACACTTCCGTTTGATTGACGGTGACCGCTTCCATCAAACCGTCGTGATAAAGCTGCGACACCACGCTGCTCATACCGTGATACCGCAAACCGCCCGCATGACTGGCAGAGGGAATAAATCCACTACCCAGTGTATACATTTTTTGCAGGGGGCAAACCTTGCCGGTATCGCAGTAATCGTAAATATATTTTCCTCTTGTCAGGCTGGGACAGGACGCAGGCTCCACAGCAATCAGCCGCACATTGGAATTGCCCTTGATCTTTTCACCGGCAAAGGGAGCCACCAGACCGCCCAAATTGGAGCCGCCGCCGGCACAGCCAATGATCATATCCGGCTGAACGTCGTACATATCCAAAGCGATTTTGGTTTCCAGGCCGATAATGGACTGATGCAGAAGCACCTGATTGAGCACGCTGCCCAGCACATAACGGTAGCCCTCTAAACTGGCGGCAGTTTCTACCGCCTCGGAAATAGCGCAGCCCAAAGAACCGGTAGTTCCGGGGAATTCCTCCAAAATCCGACGGCCAACCGCAGTGGTCATAGACGGTGACGGCGTTACATTGGCGCCATAGGTCCGCATAACCTCTCTGCGGAAGGGCTTTTGCTCATAGGACACCTTGACCATAAAGACCTTACAGTCCAGTCCAAAATAGGAACAGGCCATACTCAGGGCCGTTCCCCACTGCCCTGCTCCCGTTTCTGTCGTCACGCCCTTCAGCCCCTGCTCCTTGGCATAATAAGCCTGGGCGATGGCGGAATTCAGCTTATGACTGCCGGAAGTGTTGTTACCCTCAAACTTGTAATAGATCTTCGCCGGGGTCTGCAGCTTCTTTTCCAGGCAATAAGCACGGACCAACGGGGCCGGGCGATACATCCGGTAAAAGTCCCGTATTTCCCGGGGAATGGTGATCCAGGGGTCTGTGTCATTAAGCTCCTGGCGAGCAAGCTCCTGACAAAACACCTTGGAAAGCGCTTCTTCTGTCATCGGCTTGTGCGTATTTGGGTCCAGCAGCGGTGCAGGCTTGTTGATCATATCCGCCCGAACATTGTACCACGCTGTTGGCATTTGTTCCTCTTCCAAATAAATCTTATAGGGAATTTCCTTTGCTGACATAATTCGCTCCTTTCCGGGACAAAAAAACACTCCTGCCCCACAACATGCTGGGACAGGAGTGGATATACCATCCTGCGGTGCCACCCGGCTTGACGTCTTGCGCCCTCTTTATGCGTACCATCATACGCCGGCTTTGATCACGAAGTGCCCTCTCCGTCTCCCCTACTAAGCCATCGCTGTTCGGTTTGCCCTCGGATGCCCATTCATTTGCCTGATCCGTACAGCCCTTGCACCACCGAGCCGCTCTCTGAAACGAAAAACAAGCAAACTACTTACACATCTTCATCAGTTTCCACCATTAAAACACATTTGTGCGCCACTGTCAAGCAGTTTTTCATATTCCCTGATTGAATTTTTTGGAAATTGAATTTTTTCTATTGACAAATCCTTCCTGCGGTGATAAACTATCAACGAATTAGCCGAGGCTAACTCCTAAAGTTACGGAAAGAAGGGATCCGGTGTGACACTGCTCAATGCGGTAGAGGGAAAAGAATACATCATCCAGGACATCATCACCGATGACGAAGAGCTCAACAGCTTCCTGTTCTCTCTTGGATGCTACTCCGGCGAGCCCATCACCGTTGTTTCCAGGAGAAACACAGGCTGCGTCATTTCCGTCAAGGATGCCCGGTACACCATCGACAAGCAGTTAGCTGAAGCCATTATCGTTTAAGATACCGTCAGCGGCAAGCCGCTGACAGTTTTCAGCGCATCGGTTAGCGTTTGCTAACTCCCATAAACAATGTCTATCCCACGAAGGATAGATCAGAAGGAGGATCCTTTATGCGTATTGCCTTAGCCGGCAACCCCAACAGCGGTAAGACCACAATGTTCAACGCACTGACAGGCCGCAACGAAAAAATCGGCAACTGGGCCGGTGTAACAGTTGAACGAAAAGAGCACCCCATCAAAAAAGCCTTTTGCGGCAGCAATGAAAACCTTGTGGCAGTGGACCTGCCCGGTGCTTACTCCATGTCCCCTTTTACATCGGAGGAAAGCATCACCAGTTCATATGTAAAAAATGAGCATCCTGATGCCATTATCAACATTGTTGATGCCACAAACCTGAGCCGCAGCCTGTTTTTCACCACACAGCTTTTAGAGCTTGGCATCCCGGTCGTGATCGCTTTGAACAAGGCGGACATCAACGAAAAGAAACAAACTGTTATTGACGTACAGGCTCTGTCTGCTGCGCTGAACTGCCCGGTGGTAGAAACCATTTCCATCGATAACTCTCACGACGATCTTGCAAAGCTTGTGTCCACTGCAATCAGTCTTTGCGGCAAAACCCAAAAAGCCCCCTATTCTCAGGGGGAGATCGACCTGTCCGACAAAAAAGTAGTCGAGGCTGCTGACCGGAAACGCTTTGCCTTCGTGAACAAGATCGTTGCGGATGTGGAGACCAGAAAGATTCTGACAAAGGATAAGAATTATCAGGACAAGATCGATGCAATTCTGACCAATAAGTGGTTGGGTATTCCGATTTTTGCCGTGGTGATGCTGCTGGTCTTCAAGATCTCCCAGGAATGGCTCGGTGCGTGGATCGCTGAGGGCTATGAATTCGAAAACGGCACTGTGATCCCCGGACTGGTTTCTTTGATCGACTCCTTTGGTCAGTGGGTTGCCGGTCTTTTAGAGGGTGCCGGAGCCTCGGCTATTGTTTCCGCACTGCTGGTTGACGGCATCATTGGCGGTGTGGGTGCCGTGGTAGGCTTCCTGCCGTTGGTTATGGTGATGTACTTCCTGATTGCCTTGCTGGAAGACTGCGGTTATATGGCCCGTGTGGCCGTGGTACTGGACCCCATTTTCAAGAAGGTCGGTCTGTCCGGCAAATCCGTCATTCCCTTTGTCATCGGCATTGGCTGCGCCGTTCCCGGTATCATGGCATGCCGCACCATCCGGAACGAGCGTGAGCGCAAGGCTGCCGCTATGCTGACCCCCTTTATGCCCTGCGGCGCAAAGATCCCTGTGATCTCCCTGTTTGCCGGTGCGTTCTTTGACAACGCCGGCTGGGTCAGCTTTGTTATGTACTTCACCGGTATTGTCCTGATCTTCCTGGGGGCTCTGCTGATCAACAAGATCACCGGCCTGAAGATCCGCAAATCCTTCTTCATCATTGAGATGCCGGAATACAAAGTTCCCTCCCTTTGGAACGCTTTCAAATCCATGTGCGACCGTGGCTGGGCTTACATTGTAAAGGCTGCCACCATCATTCTGTTGTGCAACACCGCTGTTCAAATCATGCAGACCTTTGACTGGAGTTTCCAGGAGGCCGCCTCCGCGGATACCTCTATTTTGGCAACCATTGCCGGTCCCTTCGCATACCTGCTGGTGCCTGTTGTAGGCGTTTTAAGCTGGGAGCTGGCCGCTGCTGCTGTCACAGGCTTTATCGCAAAGGAAAATGTTGTCGGCACACTGGCCGTATGCTTTGTAGGCCTTGAAAATTTGATCGACACAGAAGAACTGGCTCTTATGGAAGGAGCAGGCGCAGAGGTCGCCGGTATTATGGCGATCACCAAGGCTGCCGCATTGGCATACCTGATGTTTAACCTGTTCTCCCCTCCCTGTTTTGCGGCCATCGGTTCCATGAATGCGGAAATGAAGGATAAGAAATGGCTGCTTGGCGGAATAGGCCTGCAGCTTGGTACAGGCTTTACCGTGGGTTACCTTGTGTACACCATCGGAACCTTGATTTCCGACGCTTCTGCGCTGAATATTGGCGGCGCGATCGGCGGCGCGATCGCAATTGCCGTTTTTGCAGCAATCGTCATCGTTCTGATCTCCAGAGCTAACGCAAAGCTGAAGCAGGAATACGCCCTGTCCGGCAAACGCTGATTGCCTATGATTGATTATATCGTAATCGGCGTGGTAGTGCTGGTCGTTGCTGCCGCCGGCTGGCACATATACAGCCAAAAGAAGAAAGGCGTCAAATGCATAGGCTGCCCGGATTCCAAAACCTGCAGCGGCAACTGCAGCGGATGCAGCGGCAACTGCTCTAATCGAACATAATTTTAAAGGAGCTGCTTGAAGCAGCTCCTTTATCAGTTCTTGCGTCTGCTTGTTACCATTGCCGCCACATTGAGCAGTACTGTAATCCCCACAAACAGCACTACCACTGCGCACAAGGCACCGGCAGTGTCTTCAATAGCGGCAAAATCCCCGTCCGTTACATCTTGGGCAACCTGAAAGAACTGAACTGTCAGCGATATCAGCGCCGCCGTAAAGCTTGCAGCACACACAGCTACAGGCTTTGCTGCTCTTGCCAGGGTCATTTTCCACACCGGTACCGCCCAAGCAATCAAGCCGGTAAGAAGGCTGCCCACAGAATATGCAACGATGGCCCCTTCTTTGATCCACAAATACAACAAAAACAGACACACAAAGACGATCGTGCTTAACACAACTGCCCCCAATGTCTTTGATATTTTCTGCTTTCGTGACAGTTTGATCGTATCCGAAACGATTTGTTCCGCCTGATGAATACTGATGGTTTCCTGCTGCGTGACTTCCCCCTGTACCAACTCGATCAGGCTTACCTCCAGCATCCGCGCAAGCGGCTCTAAAAGCTGAATATCCGGCAGGCCTACACCTCGTTCCCAGCGGGAAACCGCCTTATCCGTAACATGAAGCTGATCAGCAAGCTCACACTGCGTCAGTCCAAGCTTTTTCCGTTGACTTGCTATGAACTGACCTGTTTTCTTTGCATCCATAACAGCACCTTCCTTTCGCTATGCGGCTATCATACCAAAACAGCAGACAAAACGCAATCGACGCTGCGTTTAGTCTGCTGTTTTACAGGTTTCTTCAGTTCTTTTTTGTTGCCTGTTGAATTTCCGCTTCCGGTGTTGTCCATTTATTGAAGACCTGACGGATTTAAAACTCCCTCTTGTATCAGTATTTCCAGCACTTTCGCTTCCCGTTCCAGCATCATTGGGTCTTTGGGTCCGTGATCTTTTTCACGGTTTGTGCGGATGGCGTGGATCGGGTCAACAAATTCCAGTGTGAAGCGCTCTTCTGCTTCATAATCATCCAGGCACTGCTCCCCTGCCTCTTTGTGGGTATCACACAGGAAATAATAATTATCTTGAACGAAATAACCAGCCCTGTCACTTTTTTGCACTCGATGGACCAGTCCGTATTCCCGAACGGAACCGGCAATGACCCGGAGCCCGGCTTCCTCTTTAACCTCTCGCATCAGTGCTTCTTCAAGGCTCTCCCCCGCTTCAATACCGCCCCCGGGAAATTTATAGTAGTCATATTTCAGACTATGGACCATGGCGACCTTCCCATCCCGGAGGATGATGCCCCGGACAGAGGGGCGCACAAAGGCTGTGCCATTGGGATCATAGTCTTTTGTATCGATTTCAAATAACAGACGCATTTTTTCTGTACCTTCTTGCAACGCTCCAATTATTCCCGCTCCGTGTGCTTCATCTGCTGTTTGTGGGCGTGGGCGGTAAGCAGATACTTAAACTTCATTTTGTTGCAATATTCTTGTTTTCGTTCATAATAAAAATGGCCAGAAATTAATGTTTTTCTACTGCATCCAGCAGGCCTTCCAGGGCATCGGTATTCACCGTTTCCATCAGGCCGCTATCGTAGCAATGGGCAACCTGCGGATCGATGGGCAAGCGTGCCAAAACCGGCAAAGAGAATTCCGCCGCAACCTGATCCAGGTGGCTTTTTCCAAAGACCTCAATATGCTTACCGCAATCCGGGCACTGCAGGTAGCTATAGTTCTCCACAAAGCCCAGCACGGGGATGTGCATCATATTGGCCATCTTCACTGCCTTGGTTACGATCATGGACACAAGGTCCTGAGGGCTGGTGACAATGATTATACCGTCCACAGGCAGGCTTTGGAACACTGTCAGCGGCACATCACCGGTTCCGGGAGGCATATCCACGAACATATAGTCCACATCTTCCCAAATCACATCGGTCCAGAACTGCTTCACCGCGCCGGCAATGACCGGGCCACGCCACACCACCGGATCTGTATCGTTATCCAGCAGCAGGTTGATGGACATCAACTGGATGCCGCCCCGGGTCACTGCCGGGTACAGGCCGTCCTTGGTGGCACCCTGACATTCCTTTACACCAAAGGCCATGGGTGCGGAAGGACCGGTAATATCCGCGTCCAGCACCGCCACCCGTTTGCCACGGCGAGCCATGGCAACAGCCGTCATTGCTGTGACGGTGGATTTGCCCACGCCGCCCTTACCGGACACCACGGCGATCACTTTTTTTACACTGGCCTTTTCATTCAGCTTTGCCAACAGGCTTTCTGCCTTGCGATCTGCGCAATCAGAACCGCAAGAGGCACAATTTCCACTACAAGCGCTACTCATTTTTCATTCTCCTTTATTCCTGGGCCTTTTCCCATTGTTCCATCAGGTCCATTAAAATATTTTCCTGTTCGTCCTTTTCGGTCATCAATCGGCTAAGCTCCTGATAATCCGCAGCCGCAGCCTGAATATCCTCATCCAGCTTTGCAATGACCTGTTCCTGCTTTTCGATCTCCCGTTCCAGCCGGCGAATTAACTTTTCTGTTTCTTTTGTTCCGCCTTTCGGTTTTTCCTTTTTTATCTTAGGCTCTGAAGCAACCGGAGTTCGTGCAGCAGCCTCATGCTCCAAAATGGAACGGTACTTTTTATAATCGCACGGATAATCCCGAACGGTGCCGTCCTCCAGCACCCAAATACGCTCGGCAAACTTTTCGATAAAATAGCGGTCGTGGGACACGAAAAGCAAAACGCCCTCGAATTCTTCGATAGCCGCCTCCACCCATTCCCGGGAGGCAATATCCAAATGGTTGGTGGGCTCGTCCAAAATCAGCAGATTGATCTTTTCATCCATCAACATGCAAAGCCGCAGCCGGGACTGCTCACCGCCGGACAGATTGCCTACAGATTTGAACACATCCTCACCCTGGAACAGGAAGGCACCCAGCCGATCCCTGGCCATTTGCGGCGTGCAGTTTTTTTCATAGAGCATGGTGTCATACAGGCTGCGCTCCGGGTGATCGAAATGGATGATTTGCGGAAGATATCCCCACTTCACAGTAGGACCGAATTTGATCTTGCCGGCACAGTCCTCTTCCCCCAGCAGGCATTTGATGAACGTAGTCTTTCCGGTACCGTTGTCACCTAAAAGAGCGATCCGCTCACCGCCTTCCACGCGCAGCTCCACATCACGGAACAAGGTCCGCTCCCCGTAGCTTTTTTCAAGGCCCTTGGTGGTAAATACCACATCACCGGAGAATTCCTTTTCTCCAAAAAATGCCTTCATGGTCTTTTCCGTTTTCGGTTTTTCCGTTTTACGGATCCGCTCCATCCGGTGCTGAATAGACATAGCACGGCGGTACAGGGTGCGGTTGTTGATGCCCCAGCCCTTCATCCGTTCCACAGTATAACCTAACTGCTTCAGCTTTGCCTGCTCCTGCTCGTACTGCTTAAGCTGTAAATTAAAGCGCGCTTGCTTTTCCTCAATATAGAATGAGTAGTTTCCGGAATAAAATTCACCGTGGCCATCCACGATTTCCACCACTCGATCTGCCACCCGGTCTAAAAAATACCGGTCGTGGGAGATCACAAGGACGGTGGCTTTGATGGTATTGATATAACTTTCCAGCCACTCCACACTGCGCAGATCCAAGTGGTTAGTCGGCTCGTCCAGCAACAGAATTTCTGTTTCCTCCAGCAGCAAGCGTGCAAGGTTGATCCGTGTCCGTTCGCCGCCGGAAAGGCTTGCAAAGCTTTGGGATCGTTGCGCTTTGGTAATGCCCAGGCCATTACAGACCTTATCGGTCTGCACATCCATATCATAGCCACCGCCGGACTGAAACCGGGCAACCAAGGTATCGTACTCCCGGAGCTGGGCATCGGTGGCACCTGCTGACATTTCCTGCTCCAACTGCTCCATCCGCTGCTTTGTTTTCAGCACCGGCAAAAAGGCAGAACGAAGCACCTGCTCCACTGTCCATCCTTCCGGGAATTTTGGTATCTGTGAAATCAAGCCAAGCTTTTTCGCCGGATTGACAAACACCTCACCGTCATCGTAATCCATCTGCCCTGTCAGGATATTGAACAGTGTGGTCTTGCCACAGCCGTTACGGCCCAAAATGGCAACACACTCCCCTTCCTGCACCTCAAAGGACAGTCCTTCCAACAGATTTTCGCCGATGACGAAAAACTTTGTTAAATTGTGTACCGCAATATCAATCATCGGCTTATTTCTCCATTATAATTCCTTCATAATCTGCTGCAACTGCGGCAGCGTATAAAGCATATTCAGCGCCTGCAGCATAGCATTACAGCTCATATGCTCCGGAAAATCCAGCTTTTTCAAAAGCTTTTTGCGCAAAAGGCTGCTGTCCGGACCGCCGGACAACCCTAAATCCATCAGGTCCTGCTTGGTGATCTGCGTAGCTTCTACCGTTTCGCCGTCTTCAAAAACCGCACCGGCACGGCGCAAACATTCCAGGATCACCTCACGGGTCATACCCTCAACACCCAGCTTTCCTTCTTTGCCGGGAGCGCTTTTGCGTTTTTCCTTGCCGTAAACATCCGGGATGTAAGCGTGAAGCAAGTATTCCGGCTGGATCGCGCTTTTTAAGTGATTTCGGATCACAAAGCCTGCGCCATCCGAATCTGTAAACACGATCAATCCACGCTCCTGGGCAACACGGCGCAACAGTGCCATTTGTGCCCGATCACGCATAATCCCAAAACCGGAGGTTTCAAAAATCGGGGCATCCACAATTTGGGAAAGGGTATTTTTATCATAACGCCCTTCTACCACAATCGCCTGACGGATCTTAACCATTTTTTGCCTCCTGGGCTAGCCGCAGCACCAGTACCTCCAGGAGCCGCTCCGGGTCATCGTAGGAGGTTTTTATAGCGTTGTCTGTTTCCAACACCAGTTCCGCTGCCGTGCGGCAGAATCGAACAGAGAACCTTCTGGCAGCAGCCATAGCTTTTTGCGCCGGATAATCCTTCATGCCGGTCAGGCGCATCAGCTCCGACGCATTTTTTCCGCTGTCGATCACGACCTTGGCAGCGCTGATCCCTCGGAAATGCTTTCCGATAGCACCTAAAATGCTCAGGGGCTCCTGCTGCATCTTAAATAGCTGACGCAGCTTGATAAGTGCAGGGCCATACTGGCCCTGTCCCATGAAGTCGGTCATTTGGAAAACGATAGCATCCAAAACCGGCTCCACCACCGCGTCAATATCACTTTTTACGATCTGGTCACTGCAGGAATAGGCGCAGATCTTGGATATCTCTCCGGCCAGGGCCGTCATAGTGCCGCCGGTCATTTCGATCAGGTACACGCACAGGTCCGGCGTGATCCGTTTCTTTTCCGAAGCAAAATGACGGGTGATCCAGGCAACCAGATCACGCTGCTCCTGTTTGTTGAAGGCTACCTCCACGCCGGCAGTTTTCACGGCGTTCCACAGCTTTGCCATCCGCTTATCCGGCTTCCAGGGGGTCATTTCATAGGTAAACACCACAGTACAGTACTCCGGAATATCCGAAAGGACCTCCGCCATTTTATTACGGTCCTCCTCCGGAAACTTAAAAAAGTCCACTTCGTCCACCCAAATAAAGGTGTGCTCTGCCATCATCGGCAAGTTTTCCACCGCATCGGCAAAGTCTCGGACATTAAAGTTTTCATAGGTCAGCTTGTGATAGTTGAAAGACTCTGTCAGCTCGTCGATCAGTGATTTTTTGATCTGCTCCAGGTAATAATGGAGCAAAAAGGTTTCCTCGCCGTAAAATATATACAGCCTTCTAAGATTGCCTTCCTTCAGTTCGGTTTTCAGTGCCTGTAACGCACCGGGGCTTTCCTTTTTTTGCGCCATTATCTCACTCCCTTACAATAATCGTTCCTTCCTGATCTGTACGGCGGACCACGCACCCCAGCTTTTCCAATTTTGAAAGGGTGTCCGTGTCCGGATGACCGTGGAGATTGTCTGCGCCTACGGAGATCAGCACAAGCTCAGGTCTGGTTTGCATTAACAATTCCAAACCGGTGGAAGTGGCCGCACCGTGGTGTCCTGCCACAAGTATCTCAATGTCCGGAAGCCGCTCCTGCCGAAGCAGAAGACTTTCGCCAGCCAAATCCCGGTCACCGGTTATGAGTATATCACAGTTTTCTCCACGAAACAAGATGCACATACTGCTTTCGTTGCCATCTTTTCCGGGTTCTGCCGGAATGATCTGCAATGTTCCGGTTTTACATTCTATTTGCTGGGTGCTTCTGACCCAATGAATCGGTACATCTGTATCTTCCAGCGCCAGGCGAACAAGATTTTCTTCATCCGCATCCGGCAGATACAGCTTTTCCACCTGAGCTACCTCCAACAGATAAGGCGCACCGTTACAGTGGTCCTTATCAAAATGTGTCAGGATCAGACCGTCAAGCTTTGTCAGACCCTGGGAACCCATGGCTTCCAGAGCTACCGCAGCGGTACGCTCCGGATCCTCTCCACCGCAATCGATCAAATACGCCTGATCCTTGCTTTGCAGAAGCACACACTGTCCCTGTCCCACATCCAGCACCGAAAGTCGCAGATTGTCTAATCTTGGCTCTGCCCACGTAGCTACCAGCGCCATTCCGTACAAAATTGCTGTACTTGCCGCCAGCCATAACGGTCTTTTCCTCCCGGCGATGAAGAACAGAACAAGCAGTCCATAAAACAGCACCACCGCAGTAACCGTATATACACTGCCGGTATAAACAACACCGAACGGTATATTTGCCAGCAGACGCGCCATCAGCAGCACATATCTAAGAGGCCAGGCAACGATCCATGCCGTAAATGCACCCAGGGGCATCCACAACAGCGAAAGCACACAGGCTGCAATAATCCCGCAAAATGCCGCGGAAACGACGCTAAGTGTCAAAAGATTTGTTACGATACCAATCACACTGATGGTATCAAAATATAAGATGCATAAAGGCAGTGTAACTGTCATCGTGCTTAAGGTAACAGACACAGACCCCACCAGCCAACGGATCAGGCGGCCTTTCAGGCTTTTTCCGCTGTAGCTGCCAAAGGGCTTCTTTTTGTAAAAATAGTCCCTGATATGCTGAGAAAACACAAATATCCCTATCATACAGCCTACGGAAAGCTGAAAGCTCACCGAAGTAATGCTGACCGGATTAACTGTGAGAATTACCAGCACCGCAAAGGAAAGCGCTGTGACCGGATCGTACTCTCGCTCAGCCGCGATTGCCAATATCACAAGGCCCTGCATAATGCACGCCCGAACAACAGAAGGTGAAAAGCCTGCCACTGCCGCAAAGAGAAACAGCACAGGAATTCCAACCATCAACAGCAAACCTTTTCTTCTGCCGAACAGAAAATACAGGATACTGAACAACACCGAAACATGCAAGCCGGACACTGCGATAATATGGCGAATACCGCTTTTTTGAAAGGCTGTATCATCCCGGAAGCTGATCTGACTGTCATCTCCCAGCAGTAAAGCCTTTGCAAAAACAGACACATCCTCCGAAAACAGAAGCTCAATGCGTTGCACAATACTCCGGCGCAAATAGGCCGCAAAATACCGTGGGTTTTGACTTTCTGCCTTTATCAGCTTCATAGAGTCGGTACTGGATGCCAGCAGATAAATTCCCTCTGCTTTGTGATAGGTTGATTGCTTCAAGCCGCCTTCGCCGGTATAGCGAAGCTGAACCCGTCCGATCAGTTGATCACCAGGCTCCACATTCCTATATTCATCGATATAAAGCCGCACTGTATAACTTCTGCCGTTCAGCTCTGCGACGCCATCCACGCCAAAACCGTAATCTGTTGAAAAGCTGTAATCTTCAGCACGAAACTGGATGAACCTGCGCTCACCGTCATAGCTTTTCGCTTTAGACAGCACGATCCTGTCATAGCCCCAGCTATACAGCATCCCGGCCGCAAACCCCAGCAGGGCCACTGCCGCGACTGCACACGTTTTATTCTTGCAGTGCAACAGTATCACGGAACATCCGGCAGTAGCAATAGCAATGTAAACCGTCTGAATGTCACAGAACAGGTAAGCGCAAATGGCAGCAGCGGCGGCAACACCAACCGTAAACCACATCAGCTTACGCATACGATCACCACCTATTAAAAGGAACGCCGCCTTTTGGGCGGCGCTCTAAGATGTTATGGTCGATATTACAGCTTGGAAGAAACGAAGTCATCAACCTGAGCAAGGGCGTCGTCAAGCTTCAGCAGGTCCTTGCCACCGCCCATAGCGGAGTCAGGCTTGCCGCCGCCGCTGCCGCCGCAGGTCGTACAAACCAGCTTTACCAGCTCGCCGGCTTTAATTCCCTTGGCAACCGCTTCCTTGCCGCACACAGCTAAGAAGGTGATCTTGCCATCGGCAACGGTGGACAGCACCGCAACCACATTGGGAGCCTTATCACGAAGATTGTCGCCCATCTGGCGCAGCTTATTGGCATCACTGTCAGGCACATTGGCTGTCAGGATCTTCAAACCGCCAATTTCGTGAGCACCCACCAGGAAACGGTCAGCCTCGCCGGCTGTTTCCTTTGCCTTAATGGATTCGATGGTCTTCTTCAGGTTCTTGATCTCCTCAACCTGACCTTCCAGCTTGGCCGCAAGCTCAGACGGCTTGGTCTTCAAAATTGCACAGGCATCGTATACTCTCTGCCGAGCCAATTCCATCTGTGCCAAACATTCCTTGCCGGTAATGGCTTCAATACGGCGGACACCGGAAGCCACAGATCCTTCGCTCTCGATGCGGAAGGGGCCTACCTTTGCGGTATTATCCAGGTGGGTACCGCCGCAAAGCTCAATGGAGTAACCGCCCATATTGACCACACGGACAGTATCGCCGTACTTTTCACTGAACAGTGCCATGGCACCCATTGCCTTGGCTTCCTCAATGGGCATTTCCTTCACATTGACAGGATAACCCTCCAGCACGGCAGTCTGCACAATGCTGTCGATCTTTGCCATTTCCTCAGCGGTCACTGCAGAATAGTGAGAGAAGTCAAAACGCAGACGGTCCGGCTCCACCAAAGAACCTGCCTGGTGCACATGGTCACCCAGCACGCTCTTGAGGGCCTTCTGCAGCAGGTGTGTGGCGGAGTGGGCACGCATAATGGCCTTACGGCGCTCCACATCAATAGAAGCCAGAACCCGGTCTCCGGTCTTGATGGTACCGGAATTCAGCACACCGGTGTGCAGGTATCTGCCGCCCTTGTCTTTTTGCACATCCGTAACCTGGAAACGACTGTCACCTAACAGCAGCACACCGTGGTCTGCTGCCTGACCACCCATTTCCGCATAGAAGGGGGTCTTATCCAAAACAATAATTCCCTTTTCGCCGCCGGCCACAGAACCGGTAACTTCCTCTCCAACGCACACAGCCACAACTGTTGCGTCGCAATTATTCACATCATAGCCTACAAAGTCGGTAGCCGACACATCACTGCCGAAATCAATACCGGCCCAACCCAAATCACCCAAAGCCTTCCGGGCCTCCCGGGCACTTTCCTGCTGCTTCTTGCGGCAGGCGTAGTAGGTATCCATATCCACAGTCATGCCCTCGTCCTCCAGCATTTCAACTGTCAGGTCGATGGGGAAACCGTAGGTGTCGGACAGCAGGAAGGCATTCTCACCGGAGAAGACAGTCTCGCCCTTTTCCTTGTGGGCAGCCAGCTTCTCGTTGTAGATCCGCATACCCACATCAATGGTACGGGCAAAGTTTTCTTCCTCATTCTTAACCACCCGGATCACATGCTCTGCGCGCTCACGCAGATAGGTGTAGTGGCTCTCATTCTCCTTGATGACAGTGGATACTACCTCATACAGGAAGGGCTTGTCAACGCCCAACAGCTTGCCGTGACGGGCTGCACGGCGGAGCAGACGGCGCAGCACATAGCCACGGCCCTCGTTGGTGGGCTGCACACCGTCCGCGATCATAAATGTAGAAGCACGGATATGATCGGTGATCACACGCAGAGATACATCCGTCTTCACGCTCTGACCGTAGGAGGCACCGGTGATGGCGGTAACGTGGTTGGTAATGTTCATCACCGTATCCACATCAAACAGGCTGTTTACATCCTGGCACACAACCGCCAAACGCTCCAGGCCCATGCCGGTATCGATATTCTTCTGCACAAGCTCGGTGTAATTGCCGTTGCCGTCGTTGTCGAACTGAGAGAAAACGTTGTTCCAGACCTCCATATAGCGGTCACATTCACAGCCAACAGTGCAATCCGGCTTTCCACAGCCGTATTTTTCACCGCGGTCATAGTAGATCTCGCTGCAGGGGCCGCAGGGACCGGAGCCGTGTTCCCAGAAGTTGTCGGCTTTTCCGAAGCGGAAAATCTTGTCCGCAGGAATACCAATGTCGTTATGCCAAATTTCAAAGGCCTCTTCATCATTTTCGTAGATGGACGGGAACAGGCGGTCCTCCTCCAAGCCGACAACTTTGGTCAGGAATTCCCAGCTCCAGGCAATGGCTTCCTTCTTGAAGTAATCACCGAAGGAGAAATTACCCAGCATCTCAAAATAGGTGCCGTGACGGGCAGTTTTGCCGATGTTCTCAATATCGCCGGTACGGATACACTTTTGGCAGGTACAGACCCGGTGACGGGGGGGCTCCACCTCACCCTTAAAATAGGGCTTCATCGGTGCCATGCCGGAGTTGATCAGCAGCAGGGACTGGTCATTTTGGGGAATCAGGGAAAAGCTGGGCAAACGCAAATGCTCCTTGCTTTCAAAGAAGCTCAAAAACATTTCACGCAACTCATTTACGCCATAGGGTTTTTTAGCCATAGGAATTTACCTCCATAAAAATTTACAAAAAAATATACGCCACCCCATACATAGGGGCGACGTGCATCGCGGTACCACCCTAATTCATCGGATAAACCGATATCTTAGCTGCTCTGTAACGGGAGCTCCCGTCCCGGTCTTCCCGGGCGGCTTGGAAGTGGCTGAACAAAGCTTCTGCAAGGGGCTCACACCGTATCCCCTCTCGCTTGGCAGGATGCATCCGTTCTCTTTTCCGCAATGCCTTTGCATTTTCCGGATTTATTCTACCATAAATCCCGGTTTTGTCAAGAAAAATACTGAATATCGTGAAAGGAATTTATTTTCCTTATCCGTCAAAAAAATCTCAGGGGTACTGCAAGCTGTTATGCAGTACCCCCTGTGTTTCAAATATTCTCTTCCAGCCAGGCTTTCATAGCACTGCGGCCGTCCTCAGACATGGGAAAGGTTTCACTTCCCTCCATCTGACTTTTTTCATAGCAGAAAGGTCCGTGCCAGAACTCGGCAGTTATTGAAGAAGCCTCTAAGTCCACTTCCTTCGGATTTTTCTTTACAATATTGGGCACCGCACGAAAACGGAACAAGTCGCAGGACCCGGTAAAGATATTGTCCATGGCAAAGGTATGCAAGGTAGGAATAAACAGCTCCTGCATATTATTCCTCCATCAGGCTTTCCATTTCGTCAAGCAATGTGCCAAACAGCTCCAGTGCCTGATTAACAGGTGCAGGAGAGGTCATGTCCACACCGGCATCCTTCAGAAGGTCAATGGGGCTCTTGGAGCAGCCGCCGGACAGGAACCGGATATAATCCTTCACCGCCGGCTCGCCCTCGGACAAAATCCGCCGTGACAAGGCGATTGCTGCGGAATAACCGGTAGCATACTGGAACACATAGTAGTTGTAATAGAAATGGGGAATTCTTGCCCACTCCATTGCGATCTCGTCATCCACCACCATGTCCGGTCCGTAGTACAATTCGTTCAGGCGGCGGTATTCGGCGCACAGCACATCCGGTGTCAGGGTCTGTCCCTGCTGGACCAGCTTGCCCATGAACAGCTCAAACTCCGCAAACATAGTCTGGCGGTACAAGGTGCCCTTGAATTGATCCAGGAAATGATTGATCAGGTAGGCACGCTCCTTCCGGTCTGTGGTCATGCTCAGCAGGTATTCCATCAGTAGGGCCTCATTACAGGTAGAAGCCACCTCCGCCACAAAGATCACATAGCCGGAATCAATGGGATTTTGATACTTATTGGAGTGGTAGGAATGAAGGGCGTGACCCATTTCGTGGGCCAGGGTAAACTGGCTGTCCAGTGTGCCGGAGTAATTCATCAGCACATAGGGATGGACTGCGGCACCGGCAGAATATGCCCCGCTGCGCTTGCCTTCATTCTGATATACATCGATCCAACGGTTTTCAAAGCCTTCCTTCAGGATGGCTCTATAGTCCTCACCCAAAGGTGCAAGCGCATCATAGATGGTCTGCTTTGCCTGAGCATAGGGAATTTTTTTATCCACATCTGCCACCAGGGGTGTATAGATATCGTAAAAATGCAGTTCATCCACGCCCAACAGCTTTTTACGCAGCCGCACATAGCGGTGCATTTTATCAACGTTCTGATGAACAGCCTCGATCAGATTCAGGTATACAGAAGTCGGTACCTGTGTGTTATTCAAAGAAGCTTCAAAGGCAGAGGGATACTTCCGGGCTTCGGCATAGAACTTCAGTTGCTTGTTTTGGGCATTGAGCAGTGCCGCGGCGGTATTCTTAAAGCCCGCAAAAGTATGATAAAGGCTTTCATAGGCATTTTTCCGCAGCACCCGGTCAGGACTTTCCTGGCAAGGCACAAAGGTACCCTGGGTCACAGTATGGGGGTTCCCCTCACTGTCCAGCGCATCCGGGAATTTCAGGTCCGCATCGGCAAACATTCCATAGATGCTGTCCGGGGCCTGGGACATTTCGCCGGTGGACGCCAGCAGTTTCTCCTCCGCAGGAGACAGCACATGCTCCTTTTTACGGCGAATATTGGTCAAATAACGGCGATAACGCTCAAGCTGGGGATATTCCTCATAGAATTTATCCATTTCTTCATCGGACAGCGAAAGGATCTGAGGTGTTTCAAAAGCGGTAGCAGCACCGATAGCCACGATCACACTCATAAACTTGCCGGTCATTGCCTGATAGGTGGCATTCCGGGTATCCTCGTCAGCCTTGCGCATACAGTAGTTTGCCAGCCGGGAGGCTTTCTCATCGCAATT
The DNA here is from genome assembly GCA_017435615.1 of Oscillospiraceae bacterium. GTDB lineage: Bacteria > Bacillota > Clostridia > Oscillospirales > Oscillospiraceae > Faecousia. Next base: position 28,820 of record JAFSET010000089.1, read on the forward strand.
TTCCATTGCGAACAAATAGTGGTACAGGTTTTGGGCAGAGGATGCCAGCTTTCCATCATAGGATGCAAGCTCCTCTTTGTCCTGCTCAAGTGTTGCAAGCTCCTGCTCCCAGGCCTCGTCCGTGGGATACAGGTCTTCTGTAGCCCAGGTATCTTCTACAGCGATCTCGCTGCGTTTTTTGATTTGTTCTTCCATCGAACATCCTCCTGTGTGATAAAAATCAGTAGGCAACGCCCCAAAGGATCATTTTCTTGGCAGGCTTTCCGCAGATGGGACACACATCACTCAAATGCTCCTGCTGGAAGGGCATACAACGGGAGGACATTCCTGCCTGCTCCTTCATTTTCAGCTCGCACTCCAATTCGCCGCACCACATGGTCTTGATGAAGCCGCCGTTTTCCTCCTGCAGCTTTTTGGCTTCTTCCAAAGAATACGCCGGGAAAATATGGTCGGTCAAATTCTTCTTTGCCTTTTCGAACATACCCTGATGCACCAGCTCCAACTGCTGCGCCACAGCCTGTTCCAAATCAGCAATGGCAACAACGGTCTTTTCACCGTCATTGCGGCGGACCAGAACTACCTGGCCGTTTTCCAGATCCCGGGGACCGCACTCCACACGCAGCGGCACACCCTTCATTTCATACTCGGCACACTTCCAGCCCATGGAGTTGTCGGAGTCATCCAGCTTTACCCGGAAGCCTGCACCCACGAGTCGGTCCTTCAGTGCGTTTGCCGCGTCCAAAACGCCCTCCTTGTGCTGGGCAATGGGCAGCACCACCACCTGAATGGGAGCCACCTTGGGAGGCAGCACCAGGCCGTTATTGTCACCGTGGGTCATAATGATACCACCGATCAAACGGGTGGATACACCCCAGGAGGTCTGATGGGGGTTGACACGCTGGTTATTCTTGTCGGTAAAGGTAATATCGAAGGCCTTGGCAAAGCCGTCACCAAAATAGTGGGAGGTACCGGCCTGCAAGGCTTTGCGGTCGTGCATCATACACTCGATGGTGTAGGTGGCCTCAGCGCCGTTGAACTTTTCCTTATCGGTCTTCTGACCGCGTGTCACAGGCATTGCCAGTACATTTTCGCAGAAGTCAGCGTACACGCCCAGCATGCGCTCTGTCTCTTCCTGGGCCTCCTCCGCAGTAGCATGCATGGTGTGGCCCTCCTGCCACAAAAACTCTCTGTGGCGCAGGAAGGGACGGCTGGTCTTTTCCCAGCGGAGCACACTGCACCACTGATTGAGCATCATAGGCAGATCACGGTGGGACTGGATAGCATTTTTGAAGTATTCACAGAATAAGGTTTCGGAGGTGGGACGGATGCAATAACGCTCCTCAAGCTCCTCGCTGCCGCCATAAGTGACCCAGGCACACTCCGGCGCAAAGCCCTCCACATGATCCTTTTCCTTCTGCAGAAGGCTCTCCGGGATCAGCATCGGCATATACACATTCTGTGCGCCGGTCTTCTTAAATTCTGCGTCCATAATGGCCTGGATATTCTCCCAAATCGCATAGCCATAAGGACGGTATATAAACATACCCTTAATAGAAGAATAGTCGATCAGTTGCGCTTTTTTACATACATCGGTAAACCATTGGGCAAAGTCTACCTCCATATCCGTGATCTGTTCAACTTTTTTATCTTTCGCCATTGAATATTCATCCTCTCAATTTGGTTTTCTATCTATGTATTCTATCACACCTGTCAAGGGTTTGCATAGGATAAAGCAGTATATTTTCAATTAATTTCCGGGGAGGACATTTATGGTGCAGGTAACACTGCTTTTGGAGCCGGCTGTAGCTCTATTTTACACGAAAGTTGCGGAAAACGCCGGCGTTCCGCTGGAACAAGTACTTAGCAACGCGCTGTTCCGTTTGGCAGGAGAATTGTCCCTGGAAGCGCTGAGCACATCATAAGCCCTGAAAAAAAGATCAGGGGATGCCGCAAAAGCATCCCCTGGTATTTTTTACTTTTCCACGATCTCCAAAATGCCCATTGGACACGCCTTGGCGCAAATACCGCAGGCAATACACTTGGATGTGGGGCCCTCGGCAGGCTGGACCATTACCTTCATGGGGCAGGCCTCTACACACTTGCCGCAGGATGTACACAGCTTCTTGTTGATCATATACACGCCGGTCTTGGGATTTTGGGTGATCGCACCAGCTTCACAGACCTTTGCGCACTTTCCGCACTGGATACAAGTCATGGGCTTGGCACCACTGCCCTTAGCCACTACCTGAATAGCGCTCAGGTCCGGGTCAAAGGTTTTATAAAAAGCGGTGGAACAGGCTTGGACGCACTCCAGACAGGCCATGCACTCAGCCGTTTTGTTAACAATTAACTTCTTCATAAGATAGAATAACCCCTTTTCTAAATTATTACCCAACTATTATACAGGATGTGTCACAAAATAGCAATGATAATTTTGTTTTTTCAATGTATATTCTTTTGTATATCGGAAATACTATGGCTGCATCTTGATTTCAGGAGGAGCAACTATGAAAAAGATCTTGATCTTAGCACTTGTGTTGGTGTTGAGTTTAAGCCTGTGCGCCTGTCGGATGGGTGACAAGGACAGCAACACAAACACCACCAACACCACAGCAAACACCACAGCACCCACTTCCGCAACCACTCCCACAATCATAGATCCTACCATCGAGACCAACATCCCCGACAGCACAGTGAACAACAACAGCACCGGGGAAACCACGCATACTGATCCCGGCAACGGTTCCGATGCAGGAAACAACGCTTCCGGCGGCTCTATGAACTGACGGCAGGCTTTCCGCAGCATTGCTGCGGTTACATAACCGTAAAATACCTGGCAAGGTTTTTCTTCATCCGCTCTACGGCTTCCTTTGCATCATCAAGATACTCCAGTCCGTCATGTTCCTGGGCAGACCAGGCCGCACAGATGGATGCTCCGGCGCAGACAATGATACCGTGTCCGAACTGATCCGCTGCCGCAGCGCAGTTTTTGGCATTAGCTCCGGAGTAATCATAGCCATCTACCAAAATAAACAAATTCCTGTACTTTTCACGCAAACGCTTCAGTACCGGCGCAGAGGTTGCAGGGCCAATGATCGCCACACGGTCATAGCCGCTTTTGGTGGCCCGATCATTTTTAAACCGATTGACCACATCCGTAATGGCCTCAAACACGTGACGGCTTCCGGTCAAAAGATCCTGAAGCTCCACAGCAGATCTGTTGCCGGTACGCACAGCGATAAACATAGCCCGGTCCTCTTGCTCCAGCAGTGCCGCATAGGGACGTATCGCATCACTGCCAATGTAGGCACTAACGATCACACCGTCACACTGCCAGGGGAATTCCTCCGAAAACACCGTCTGCGCATTGACGGCAGCTCTTTGCGGAGACAGCGCCTCCGGGATATCCATCAGCACATAGTAACCCAGCTTTTTCGCCTGCTCAAGCAAGTATGACAATGCCGTCAAACCTTCCGTTCCCTGCAAGGCAAAAGCACTGAAGCTGAAGCGCACAGCAGGAATACTCCCTCGCAGGCTCTCCATCAGTTCCAAACAAAACCGAGTGTGGGCCTTGATAAAGCTTCCCTCCTGCTCCAGCAAGTGAGGCGGAAGCTGATCTTTCGTAGCATCCAGCTCCAACAAAATGGGAGATTTTGTTTTCCGAATTTTCTCCTGAAGTCGATCCATAGACATGGTTAGCGCCTCCTTTTTTGTTTTTTCTATTATAGCACATTTTCTGCCAATGGCAAAGGAAAACCTTTCAAGGCAGCCAAGCTTTCCTGTTGGGTATACTATTTCCGAAAGGAGGGAGAGCATCTATGAGCGTAAAAGGATGGGCGATCACCATGGGGATCGGTGCCGCGGCAGGTGCTGTAGCCATTATGATGATGCCGAAGAACAATCCCACACGAAAGCTGGCAGCCAAAGCCGCTGATAAGGTAGAAGAAGCCGCGAGCAAAGTTTCTTCCAAACTGACAAACAGTCTGGAAATGTAAGCAATTGGGGCGTTGCAAACCGCAACGCCCCA
>JAFSET010000090.1 GCA_017435615.1 Oscillospiraceae bacterium
CGAGCTGAACGGCAAGCTGATCGGCGCTGCACAGCGTATCCCCACTCCCACCGGCTCCACCACCATCCTGAACGCTGTTTGCGCCAAGTCCGTGACCAAGGACGAGATCAACGCCGCTATGAAGGCTGCTGCTACTGAGTCCTACGGCTACAACGAGGACGAGATCGTTTCCTCCGATATCATCGGCATGCGTTTCGGCTCCCTGTTCGATGCCACTCAGACCATGGTCTGCGCTCTGCCCGACGGCAAGACTCAGGTTCAGGTCGTTTCCTGGTACGACAACGAGAACTCCTATGTTTCTCAGATGGTCCGCACCATCAAGCACTTCGCTGAGCTGCTGTAATTTCATACAGACATTTTTAAGAGCCGCCTCACCCGAGGCGGCTCTTTTATACTGGTATGTGCAGACCGCATAAAACCAAATTTTGTGCATTGACAAACTGTTGTTTTTTGTACAAAATGAACACAAACGGAATGTTTCCCGCCCCAAAATAAGCGTTCAATCCACGACTCTTGCCGCTGCGGACATTTGTCCGTGTACAAAAAGCACAAAAATGTATAAAATTTGCTTATATTTTTGGAGGAATATTACGTTGCAATCATAAAATATCTGTGCTATAATCTCCCAATATACAGTAGAATTGTTATTATGCCCTCATGGACCATGTCCGACCGCCGGCTAAGGGAAGCGGCTGAGGGGGTTCTTACTGAAGAAAGGATAAGACAGTATGAATTCCAAAACATTTTTATACATTTTAAAAAGAATTGCATTGGCTGTTTTGACGGTGTGGATCGTGATTACTGTGACCTTCTTTGTTACCCGTGCGGTGCCTGGCGGCCCCTTCCTGGGTGAAAAGGCCCTGTCCGCCGAGGCAGAAGCGGCCCTTAATGCCAAATACGGCCTGGATAAGCCGGTGTTTGAGCAGTATATTACGTATTTAAAGGATATCGTAACCAGAATGGATTTTGGCCCCAGTCTGAAAAACCGTGGCCGTACCGTCATGGATATCATTTCTTCGGGCATGCAGGTGTCTGTAAAGCTGGGCTTGATCGCGGCAGGCTGCGCCACTGTGATCGGTATCGTGCTGGGTGCTGTGGCTGCATTGCGCCGGAATAAGATCATCGACAAAGTGATCATGGTGATCACCACCGCCTTCGTTTCTATGCCCTCGTTTATTATGGGTACGCTATTGCTGCTGCTTTTTGCGTTAGTGCTAAAATGGGTGCCAGCCAACGGTGCTATGGAAGGTGGACTTATTTTGCCGGTCATCACCTTGGCCCTATACCCAACTGCTTATATTACGCGCTTGACCCGTTCTTCCATGCTGGATGTTTTAGGCCAGGACTATATTCGGACTGCCCGCGCTAAGGGTGTGTCCGGTGTAAAGATCATCTTCGGTCACGCACTGAAGAATTCTTTGATCCCTGTGATTACCTACCTGGGACCGATGCTGGCTTATATTGTTACCGGTTCTCTGGTTGTAGAGCAGATTTTCGCGGTCAACGGCATCGGAAGAGCTTTTGTCAGCTCCATTACGGACCGGGACTATCCTTTGATCATGGGTACGACTATTGTGTTGGCAAGCCTGATCGTGATTATGAATTTGGTCAGCGACATTATGTACAAGGTCGTAGATCCCAGAATTACTCTGGAGTAAGGAGGATCCTTCATGCAAAAAAGATTTACCATGCACGTGAACGTGGATGATTTTCTTCCGGCTACCGATGCAGAAAAAGAATATATGGTACAGATGCGCCCCACTTCCACCTTTTTCAAGGATGGCGTGAAGCGTCTGCTGAAGAATAAAATTGCTACAGCCAGCTTCATCATCGTGGTGCTGATCACCCTGATGTCTGTGCTGCTGCCTATGTTCTGGCCCTACAGCTATGACCAGATGCTGGGTGTTACTCCCGGCCGCCCCGTTGACCCGTCCTTCAACAATTTGGCCCCTTTTCAGTACAGCACTACCGAGCAGCAGTGGAAGGCTGAGGGGTATACCGTTTTTCCGCACATTTTCGGCACCGACTCCCAGGGACGTGACTACTTTATCCGCGTAGTCTACGGCGCAAGAATTTCTCTGGCTGTTGGCTTCTTCGCAAGTATTATCGTGTTGATCATTGGCATGACGGTTGGCTCCATTGCCGGTTATATTGGCGGCAAGGTCGATATTTTCATCATGCGCGTTGTGGATATTATCTACTCTCTGCCGGATACACTGATGGTCATTCTGCTGGCTGCGGTTATGAAAAACGCGCTGGAGGATGTGATCGAGGGTACAGTCCTGGCAAGCTTAGGCGTAAATATGATCAGTTTGTTTTTGGTATTTGCGTTGCTGTACTGGGTTTCCATGTCCCGTTTGATCCGCGGTCAGATCCTCTCTCTGCGTGAACAGGAATACGTGCTGGCAGCAAAATCCGCCGGTGCAAAGCCGTCCTGGATCATACGCAAGCATTTAATTCCCAACTGTATCAGCGTGGTGATCATCTCCACCGCACTGCAAATTCCCTCCGCCATCTTTACAGAGAGCTATCTGTCCTTTTTGGGCCTGGGCGTTAATGCGCCGATGCCCTCCCTGGGCAGCCTGGCGGCGGATGCCCTCAATGGCATCAACTCTTACCCCTATCGTCTTGTGATCCCTGCTATCGTGATCAGCCTCATCGTTTTGTCCCTGAATTTGTTTGGTGACGGCCTGCGCGACGCCTTCGATCCCAAGCTGAAGAACTAAGGAAAGGAACGTTAAGTTATGGCATTACTTGAAGTGCGCGACCTGCATACTGCTTTTACAACCCCTGCGGGCACTGTTAATGCGGTTAACGGCGTGTCCTTTAATCTTGAACGTGGAAAAGTGCTGGGTATCGTAGGCGAATCCGGCTCCGGCAAATCGGTTACTGCTTATTCCATTATGCAGATTCTGGAGAAAAACGGCAGGATCGTTTCCGGCTCTATTAAGATCGACGGTCAGGAGCTGGTAGGTGCCGGCGAGAAAACCATGAAAAACATCCGGGGCAACAAGGTTTCTATTATCTTCCAGGATCCAATGACCTCGCTGAACCCTACCTATACCATCGGACATCAGTTGACCGAAGCGATCGTGCTTCACACCGATCGCAACAAAAAGCAGGCCTATGAGCGTGCCGTGGAAATGCTTCGCCTTGTGAATATCAACGAGCCTGAAAAGCGTATGAAGCAATATCCCTTTGAGTTCTCCGGCGGTATGCGTCAGCGTATTATGATCGCTATGGCCCTGGCCTGCGAACCGGATATTCTGATCGCGGACGAACCTACCACCGCATTGGATGTTACCATTCAGGCTCAGATATTGGAGCTGATGCAAAGTCTTCAGCAAGAACTGGGCATGGCCATTATTATGATCACCCATGACCTGGGCGTGGTCGCGCAGATGTGTGACGAAGTGATCGTTATGTACGCCGGCTCCATCTGCGAGCAGGGTACTGCGGACGAGATCTTCTATAATCCTTGCCACGAGTATACCAAGGGCTTGATGCGCTCCATCCCCACAGTGAATAACGACGGTGAGAAGCTGCAGCCTATTTCGGGCACACCGATCGATCTTCTGAATATGCCCGCCGGTTGTCCCTTTGCGCCCCGTTGCGATGCTGCTATGAAGATCTGTATGCGTGAACGCTGCCCCCGTATGGAGATCAACGAAAATCACGCCGCAGGCTGCTGGATCAATGTGAAGAAAGAAACAGAAGGCGGTGAGAAAACTTGAGTAATGTAGAGAATTTGATCGAAGTTAAAAACCTGAAGGAATACTTTAACATTACCACCGGTATGTTTTCTTCCAAGCCTTTGAAGGCTGTTGACGATGTCTCCTTTGCTATTCGCAAGGGCGAAACGCTTGGCCTTGTTGGCGAGTCCGGCTGCGGTAAGACGACCGTTGGCCGTACACTGCTGCATCTGTATAAGCCCACTGCCGGCGAGATCTGGTTCAAAGGGCAGAAGATCGAAACAAAACAGGATATTGCCGAGTTCCGCAAGAAGACCGCTATGGTTTTTCAGGATCCTTACTCTTCCTTGAATCCCAGAATGACCGTGGCTGATATTATTGGGGAACCTCTGGATATCCATAAGCTGTACAAGGACAAGGAAGAACGCAAAGAAAAGATCCTTGCGATGATGGAAAAGGTTGGCCTGAACTCCGAGCATGCCAGCCGTTATGCCCACGAATTTTCAGGAGGTCAGCGCCAGCGTATCGGCATTGCCCGTTCTCTGGTCACCAACCCGGAATTTGTCGTGTGTGACGAGCCGGTTTCCGCGCTGGACGTTTCCATTCAGGCGCAGGTCATCAACATCTTTGATGAGCTGCAAAATGAGATGGATCTGACCTATTTGTTCATTGCCCACGATTTGCTGGTCGTTCGTCATATCTCTGACCGAATCGCGGTTATGTATTTGGGCAAGCTGGTGGAACTGGCAGATGCAAAGGAGATCTACGATCATCCGCTGCACCCCTATTCCAAGAGCCTGATGTCCGCGGTGCCTGTGCCTGATCCCAAGATTGCAAGAGCCAATCAGCGGGTGGTGCTCCATGGCGATATTCCCAGTCCGCTGAACGCACCGTCCGGATGTCCGTTCCGCACTCGCTGCCCCTACGCCTGTGATGCCTGCGCAGAGTCTATGCCGGAACTGAAGGAGCTTTCTTCCGGTCACTTTGTTGCATGTCACAGAGTCGAAGATATTAACTGAATACTGTCGTCCTGAGTGAACGCAGGCAAACCGGAGCGGAAATGAAGACCGCCATGGGATGCCGCGTATCCTCAGAATGGCGCTGCATATCCTGATTCGTTCTTGTTTTCCGATTTGCCGTACGGAAAACAGGTATGAATATATAAGCAAAAACAACATAAAAATCAAATTGAAGAAAGGAAAATGAAAAATGAAGAAACTGTTCGCATTGCTTCTGGCTGTCGTTATGGTTTTGGGTATGGTTGCCTGTGGCGGCAATCCCGCTCCCAACCAGGGTGGCACAGAAACCACAGTTGGCCAGGGTGGCGACGAAGCTGCTACCACTGAGCCCACATCCGAAATCGTAAAGCCCTCCACCCCCGAGGAGATCGAGGCTGCTAACGCTGAGATCCGTTACGCTCTGGGCTTGCTCCTTGACCGTAACTACATCGTAGAGTCTGTTTCTCAGGCTGGTGAGGCCCCTGCCAACACCTTCGTGGCTGACGGCATGGCTGACTACAACGGCGGCAACTTTGCCAAGAATTCCAACGATGGCAAGGGTTACTTCAGTGTCGATAAGGCTGATTTCCAGGCTAACTTCGACGAGGCTGTTTCCATCCTGAAGAAGTACTATGAGTATGACGGCACCAAGTTCACCAACGTTCCCACTTTGAAGTACCTGTACAATACAAACGAGGGCCACAAGGCTATCGGTGAGTACATCCAGAGTGCTTTGGCTACTGTTGGTATCACCATGACTATGGAGAACCAGGAGTGGAACACCTTCCTGAACACCCGTAAGGATGGCGACTTCTCCGTTGCCCGTAACGGCTGGGTTGCTGACTACACCGATCCCATCTGCTTCCTGGATATGTGGATCTCCGGCTCCGGCAATAACGACGTCCAGTACGGCAAGGGCGCTCACGCTGACCTGAAGATCTACGACCTGGACCTGACCCCCTACGGCCTGGACATCAAGGTTGAGGACGGCACCTGGGCTGAGACCTATGACGTTCTGATCTCTGAGATCAAGAAGTGCTCCGACATGGAGCAGCGTTATGCTATGATGCACTACGCTGAGGACATTCTGATGGCTACCGGCTGTCTGACCCCCGTGTACTACTACACTGACCTGTATATGCTCAGTGACAAGGTGGAAGGCTTCTACTCCATCCCCTTGGGCTATAAGTACTTCCAGGGCACCACTGTTGACGGCGCTGGCGATTCTCTGCCTATCTGCCTGGCTTCCGAGCCCGACACTCTGGATCCCGCACTGAACTCCGCTGTTGACGGCGCTACTATGCTGGTTCAGCTGTTCGCTGGCCTGGCTAAGTGGCAGAAGAATGAGGACGGCTCCCTGAGCGTGGTTGCTGACTGTGCTACCGAGCTGCCCGAGGGCGTGGTTAACGAAGACGGCACCGTTACCTATACCTACACTTTGAAGGATGGCCTGAAGTGGTCCGACGGCCAAGCTCTGACTGCTGCTGACTTTGAGTATGCATGGCAGAGAGCTGCATCCGCTGATCTGGGTGCTGACTACGGCTACATGTTCGACGTTATCAAGGGCTACGGCACAGAAGAGCTGGCTGTTAAGGCTCTGGACGAGAAGACCCTGGAGGTCACTCTGAACAATGCTGTTGCTTACTGGAACGAGCTGCTGGCATTCCCCACCTACTTCCCCGTCCGTAAGGATGTTGTTGAGAACGAGGCATGGGCAACCGATCCCAGCACCTACGTCTGCAACGGTGCTTACACCATCTCCGGTTGGGAGCATGACTCCGTCATCACCCTGACCAAGAACGAGGCTTATCATGATGTTGCCAACGTCACCATGAACGAGATCAAGTGCTATCTGTCTGATGACTCCAACAACATGCTGACCAACTTCAAGAATGGCGACTGGCTGCTGATCGACGACGTTCCCACCAACGAGATCGCTGCCCTGAAGACCGAGTATCCCGAGGAGTTCGTGATCGCAGGTCAGATCGGTACCTACTACGTTTGCTGGAACGTCAACGAGAACCTGCTGCCTCAGGAATAATCCTTTGAGCGCTGTTCGTTGAATAAAGCATAACAATTTTTCATCTTCGGATGAACTGCTCCCCGTTAGGTGGACAGTGAAATAAAGTTCCCGGGACGGTGACCAAACGGTCACTGTCCCGGGAATTGTTTTTTCGTATGTGTCCGATTTCGATTTATCGAGCCGTTCGAATTTTGTGAAAACCTACCGATGTGTCATTGCGAGCCGCTTTTTAAGCGGCTCGCAATGACACCACCTGAGGTTTTTTGTTTTATGCAACGCTTCCGCAATCCTTAGGTATTGCGCCGCCCACAGGGCGGCAATTCGATATTTTCAACAGTTCGATAAACTGGAATTTACAGAGCGATATGATCCTGTCAGACAGCTTTTTCGCCAACGTACAGCAGATGATTGGACAGGCCCACACATTCCGGCTTTTCGCAGATATATGCGTGGTATTTCAGGTATTGGCGGTAGGTTTCCCCATCCATTTGATTGATCATATCCTGCAGCAGTTCGCTGAGACCGTCGGAGGCTACTTCGTGAAGGATACGGATCCCTCCGGCTTTCAGCAGGGAACGGCAGCGGTCCAGGGTGTGAAAGACGAAAGGGAAATCCTCACACTGAAAGCTTTCCTTGTGATAATCCCCGGAAAGCAGGTAATCCGGATGCATCTGCTGCATGGTCAGAATGACCGGATCGTTGGAGATGAAGGAGAAAAACAGTTTACCTTCCGGCTTGCAGACCCGTTTGGCCTCTGCGATACATTGCTTCTTGTGGGCATCGTCGTGCAGATGATACAAAGGGCCAAACAGCAGCACCGCATCAAAGGAATTGTCTTCATAACGGCTTAGGTCCATAGCGTTTCCCTGAGCCAAATCAATGGGACACACTTTGTCCATATTCCTGCGGAAAACCTCAATATTGCTGTCTGCCAATTCCAGTGCGGATACCCGATAGCCCTTCCGGGCAAAATACAGGCTGTAGATGCCGGTGCCGGCTCCAATGTCAAGAATACTGGCGCCGGGGGTTAAGTAGCGTTCAATGTATGTTACAGTGGTTTGAAATTCTACCTGTACGGCCTTGGATTTTGTCAGGCGGTTGTTTTCGTCGCTGCGGCGGTAGATCTCCTGGACCAGGTCCGTATCGTTTTCAGCGGTGTAGCCATCCATAAAATGCTTAGGCTTCTGCCAGTCGGCACGAAGAATGGCATACTGCGCCGTATCGCAGATCCCCTGGTTGTTTCGGTCAGCGGCACGGGAAGTTCCTTCGTACTTCATTCCGCATTTTTTCATAACGCCGCCGGAATGAGGGTTGTTTGGATCGTGCCGGGCTTCAATTCGGTTGACACCAACCTGACAGAACAGAAACTGGATCACAGCCTGCAAAGCTTCTGTCATAATACCCTTGTGCCACCAGGAACGTCCGATGCAATAGCCAATTTCAGCAGAACCCACACGGTTGTTCAGACTGACCACACTGATGGAGCCAATGGGCTGGTGAATCTGCTTGAGTTCGATCATCCACTGGTAGAAATCCTCTTTTTCATATTCGCCGATCCACTGCGCAAGAATAATATTCGCGGTATCCGGGGTCTGATAGGTGGGCCAGGTCAGAAATTTGGTCACCTCGGGGTCAGATGCCCAATTGTCAAACATAGGCTTTGCGTCCGACATTTGTGCCTGACGCAAAATGAGCCTGGCGGTCTCGATCGTCTTTGTTCCTTTGTGTGTTAACATGGTTGTGTGCTCCTTTCCGGATGATAGAGGATGGGATCAGTGTGCAAAAAAAGTGCAGGCGGAAACGGAAATTTCGGCCTGCACTGCATCTTTTTATAAACTGATCTAAAAAGAGTATGACAATGTAAGCCCGACCGTATGCTTAGGCATACCGTTATCGGACAGTTTAATGACTGCGCAAGTACAACAGGCAAACATCATCAAAACTCCTTTCGTGAATTTTATGCAATTATACACGCCTGAATATACATTGTCAAGGACAAAGTTACAGGGGAGGATACTTCCCCAAACCGTGGCCTAAAAGCTTCATGATTTTCAGCTCGTCCATGGCATCGTGATAGGCGTTGTGACTTTCACAGTATGTATAACGGCCGGAGAGCAGGCGGAGCATAGCTTCCACGCCGTAGCCCCGTTTCAGCCGGCCGGTGGAGCATAGATCGGCGGTGGCCGGGATCTTTGGGTTGTGCTGGCGGTAGGCGGCAAGGCGCATAATGTCGTACCAGTCAAAGCCGCGCAGCTCCGGAAGGTGATTGCGGTCAAAACAGGCGTTGTATGCGAAAATGGAACCCACCCCGTATTGCCGGAACCACGCACGCAGATCGGCAATGGCATCTTCCCGGGTGCAGAGAACAGGCTGCACCGGGGTTTCCACAAACAGGGTATGCTCGTACATACCGCCGATCTGACATTCTATGGGCAAAACGTGGTATTTACTGTCAATGGGCTCAAAGGTCTGGGCGTCCGCGATCACGGTGCCGATGGACATGACCTGATCGGCCCAGTTGGTTTCTGTGTCGATAACGGAAAAATAGCGCATAAAAGTTCTCCTTGGCGTTCTTTGGAATAGTATATCAAAAAATGTCGGCAATGGCAAACTAATATTTTAGCACTCTCGGCGTGAGAGTGCTAAAAGTTTACAATCTGGTCACACATTTTCCGTTCCAATGGTCTATAATACAGTCAGTAAGCAAGAGAAAGCTGATCAGCCAAAACCGCATACTGGGTACGGCAAAGTGCCGACCTTGCCGTATGAGATGAAACAGTCGGCATATACTACCATTAGACTTAGGAGGTATTCATATGTTTGGACTTACCAGAAGAAATCAGGACATGACCGCGTACAACCCCTGGCGTGAGATGGAGGAATTTGAAAAAGCCTTTTTCGGCGCGCCCTTCAGCCGGTTTTTTGACACACCGGCTCTGACCCAATTCCGCACCGATGTGACCGATGAGGGTGACCACTACCTGCTGGAGGCAGATCTGCCGGGCTTTGAGAAGAAGGACATCACCCTGGACATCCGGGATGATACCCTGACTGTCTGTGCGGAGCGCAGATCCAGGGTGGAGGAGAAGGACAAGAAGGACAAAGTGATCCGTATGGAGCGATCCTACGGTGCCTATCGGAGAAGCTTTGATATCTCCGGCGTGGACGCTGAGAAGATCAAGGCGAAATATGTGGACGGTGTCCTGCGCCTGACCTTGCCGAAGCAGGAAAAACGCCTGAAAGAGGGCAGACGCCTGGAAATTGAATAGTACCCAAAATCCCAAAGGGGCGTTGCAGAGTTTTGCAACGCCCCTTTAACGCTTCGTTTCTTGCACGAAATTCTTATTTTTTGAGCTGCTGAGGATGTCAAATTGCCGCCCTGTGGGCGGCGCAATGCTGCGCATTGCAAGAGATAACGGATTGCCACACCAGTGACATCGGTCACTGGTTCGCAATGACACCGCTTTAGGTTTTTGCTTTGCTGCAAAGGAGAAAAAATGTTACGCGTCAGCGTTTTTCCTGTTTAACGAAACGGTAGAAACCTACCGATTTGTCATTGCGAGCCGCTACAATAATATTCGAACAACCTCCCAGCCGTGTCATTGCGAGCCGCCGAAAGGCGGCGTGGCAATCTCAAAATGCAAGGATGCATATAATCTAAACCCCAAGGACCCGTGCCAGCCTAAAAATATTTATTCTTTATTCTTTAA
>JAFSET010000002.1 GCA_017435615.1 Oscillospiraceae bacterium
AATGCCGGGGAAACGGATTGCCACGCCAGTGTGCGCACTGGCTCGCAATGACATATTGGTGGGTTTCCACTGTTTTGCTAAACAGGAAAATCACTGATACGCAACATTTTTGCGTTATTTGCAGCAAAACCAAAAAACCTAAAGCGGTGTCATTGCGAACCAGTGACCGATGTCACTGGTGTGGCAATCCGTTACCTCTTGCAATGCGCAGCATTGCGCCGCCCATAGGGCGGCAATTTGATACCAGCAACAGCTCGATAAACTGGAATTTGCGGATCGTTGCAGATTACTTCTTGCGCAGACAGGCCGAAGGGTGTATAATAAGAAAAAATGCGGAAGGCGGATGAACCTTTGAGTATTGAGTATGAGCTGAAATTTCGCGCCTCGGAGCAGTCGCTGAACATTCTCCGGCAGCAATATGCCGGTGAAGGCACGCTTTTACAGATGCTGACAACCTATTACGATACCCCCTCCGGCGGTCTTTCCGCCAAGCATTACACCCTGCGCAGAAGACTCGAAAACGGCATCAGCGTCTGCACCCTGAAGACCCCTGCCGAAGGCTATGGCCGGCACGAGCTGGAGGTGCAGTGTGACAGCATTGACGATGCGTTGCCCCAATTTTCCGCCATGGGCGCACCGGCAGACTTTGCCGCGCTGATAGCAGAGGGCCTGGTGCCGGTATGCGGTGCGAAATTCACCCGTCAGGCCATTGCCCTTCGCCTGCCGGAGAGCGCCGTAGAGCTGGCGCTGGATCAGGGCATTTTGTTCGGCGGCGCGCAGGAGCAGCCTTTGTGCGAGGTGGAAGTGGAGCTGAAGGAAGGTGACCGGATGGACGCCTGCCGCTTTGCCGCCGCTTTAGCAGAAAAATACGGACTGAACCCGGAATCTCACAGCAAATTCCGCCGGGCATTGGCCTTATATAAAGGAGAAACATTATGAGCCGATTTGACAGCCTGTTTCAACGGTACGACCGCCTATTCCTTTTTGACACAGAGACCACCGGACTTGCCTACAGCCGGGATCAGATCATCGAATTTGCCGCTGTGGTGGTGGAGAAACGAAACGGACAGCCGGAAGTGGTTCAGGAGTATGACGAGCTGATCACCCTGCAGCCTGGCACCAGTGTGCCGCCGCAGATCGTCCAGCTTACCGGCATCACCAACGAGGATATTCAGGCCCGGGGCATTTCCAAGCAGCAGGTCTGCCAGGACATTGCCCAGATGGTATCCGGCAATACCCTGCTATTGGCGTACAACGCCCATTTTGATCTAAGCTTTTTGTTCTATTTGCTGCTGCGTGACGGCGACCCTGCCATTTTGAAGGGCAAGGACAAGATCGATCTTTTGACGGTATACAAAGACCGGCGCAGCTTTCCCCATAAGCTGTGCAACGCCATTGACGCTTACGGTCTTTCCGACCAGGTGGTCAATTCCCACCGGGCGGTGGACGATGTGTTGGCTACCGTGGCAGTAATGGAGGCCATGGAACGGGAGCGGAACGACCTGATCCGCTATGTCAATCTGTTTGGCTATAACCCCCGGTTTGGTCTGGACGGAAAACCCATCGGCTCCATTACATACAAGCCTCAGCCCTACGATTCCCCCAATCCCCTGTACAACACCTAAGGAGTAAACGATGTATCATCAGCAAGCCTACGCCCTGGGCAGCAACCGATCCTGCATCCGGGAGCTTTTTGAATACGGCCGAATTCGCGCCAAAGAAGTGGGGCCGGAAAATGTCTTCGATTTTTCCATCGGCAATCCCAGTATTCCCGCACCGCCCCAGGTGGACGAAACGATCCGTCAGCTTTTGACGGACACCGACAGTCTTTCTCTGCACGGCTATACCCCCGCGGTGGGTGACGACGCCACCCGACAGGCCATTGCCCAAAGCCTCCATGACCGCTACGGCGTGGATGTTACCGCCGACGAGCTGTTCATCGGCAGCGGTGCCGCGCCGGAGCTTTGCGCGGTGTTCAAGGCACTGACCTTTCCCGGCGCAAAGATCCTGGCCCTGGCCCCTTATTTCCCGGAATATAAGCCCTTTGTGGAAGCCGCCGGCGCAATTTTTGAGGCCGTTCCCCCGGATATCCCCGGCTTTCAGATCCCCTTGCAGGCCCTGGAGCAGCGCCTGACAGAAAATACCGCCGCGGTGATCGTCAACTCCCCCAACAATCCTTCCGGTGCCGTCTACACCCGTCAGGCACTGCAGCAGCTCGCCCAGCTTTTGCAGCGCAAGCAGAAGCAATTCGGTCACCCCATCTACATCGTATCCGATGAGCCATACCGGGAGCTGGTCTACGACGGCGTGAGCGTTCCCTTTATTCCGACCATTTACACCAATACGGTGGTGTGCTATTCTTTTTCCAAATCCCTGTCCCTGCCCGGCGAGCGCATCGGCTATATCTATGTGCCCCGGCAGGCCACGGATGGACAGGCTCTGTACCTGGCAGTGGCCGGTGCGGCCCGGTCACTGGGCCACGTGTGCGCCCCGTCGCTGTGGCAAAAGGTGATTGCCCGGTGCTGCCATCTGCAGCCGGATCTGCTCGCTTACGACAAAAACCGCCGTACTCTGTACGAAGGCTTACTGCAGGCAGGCTACGAGATCGCACCTCCTGACGGCGCGTTTTACCTGTTTGTCAAAGCCCCCGGCGGTGACGCCCAGGCCTTTTCCGAATTCGCAAAAACCATGGATATTCTGCTGGTCCCCGGTGACGGCTTCGGTTGTCCCGGCTGGTTCCGGCTTTGCTACTGTGTCAGCTACGACAAGATCGTCAGAAGTCTGCCGGTCTTTGCCCGTCTGCTGGAAAAATGGAACGAAAAATGATAACAAAGAAAGTGTGGTGAGGGTATGGCAGAGCGTTCCGGTCATATTGCGGTGTTCGACTCCGGTGTGGGCGGCATCAGCGTCCTGCGTGAGCTGGTGAAGATCATGCCGGGCGAACGGTATCTGTACTTTGGTGACTCCGCCAATGCCCCCTACGGCACACGCCCCACCCAGGAGATCTGCCAATTGACGGAGCAGGCTGTGGAACAGCTTCTGCAGCGCAACATCAAGGCACTGGTGGTGGCCTGCAATACCGCCACCGCGGCAGCCATAGACCGGCTGCGTCAAAGGTATCCGGAGCTGATCGTGATCGGCATTGAACCGGCCCTGAAGCCTGCGGTGACCCAGTTCCCCAACGGCAGCGTGGGCCTGATGGCCACACCGGCTACTCTGCGTGGTGAGAAGCTGAAGCGGCTTTTAAACCAGCATCCCCACTCTCAGCTTTGCCTGATCCCGGCACCGGGCCTGGTGGAGCTGGTGGAGGCCGGCCTGGCAAACACCCCCCAAATGGATGCCTTCCTGACCCCCATCCTGGCCCCCTTTGCCGGGAAGCTGGATGCCCTGGTGCTGGGCTGCACCCACTACCCCTTTGCCATTCCTGCCATCCGCCGGGTTCTGGGACCGGATACGGTGCTTTTTGACGGCGGCGAGGGCACTGCCCGGGAGACTAAACGCCGGCTTTTGCAGCAGGATCTGCTGGAGGAAGGCCCCGGCAGTCTGATTTTTGAAAATTCCCTTCCGGACCCCAAAATTCTGGAGCTTTGCAAAACATTACTTACGGAGGCGTCATATGGATAACATTTTGGTCATTGGCATAGCCGGCGGCAGCGGCAGCGGTAAAACCACCCTGATGAAAAATCTCATGGAGCAGTTCGGTGAAAACATCAGCGTCCTCAGCCACGACAACTACTATAAGCGCCACGATGAGCTGACCTTTGAAGAGCGCAGTCAGCTTAACTATGACGAGCCGGACGCCCTGGACACCAGTCTGATGATCTACCAATTAGATCAGCTCCGCCACGGACGGGCCATCGACTGCCCGGTATATGACTTTGCCCAGCACAACCGCAGTACTGACACCATTCACGTGGAACCCCGGCGGGTCATTATTGTCGAAGGTATTATGATCTTCGAAAATGAAGCCCTGCGGAACCTGATGGATATCCGGATCTTTGTGGATACCGATGCGGACATTCGCCTTTGCCGCCGGATCAAGCGGGATGTAAACAAGCGCGGAAGATCCCTGGAGTCAGTTTTGGAGCAGTATCAGCGCACCGTTAAGCCTATGCACGAAAAGCATGTGGAGCCCAGCAAGAAGTACGCCAATTTGGTGGTGCCGGAGGGCGGCAGAAACCAGGTGGCACTGGATATGATCAAGGGCAGCATCAGCCGGCATTTGGAGGGGTAACATGAGTATACCCATGAACAGCTACTGCGTGGACTGCCTGCTGAAAAAGCATCTGCCCAACGCCCGGGAGCTGGGAACACCGGAACAGGCCTTTGCATTTGCCAAGGCGGTGATGCGGCTGTTTTTGGAGGCTGCACCGGAGGACAGCTCCGCAATACTGGGCGCCAGGATCAACAAGCTGTACACTACCTTCTTTGGCCTGCCTCAGGACCGTTTCCAGGAGGAAAAGGCCATTTCCAATCAATTTGTCATGCAGCGGCTTCCTGCCGTCCGCAGCCGGGTGGCCCAGTCTGCCGATCCGGTGCTCACCGGCCTGCAATACGCCATTTTAGGCAACTACATCGATTTTTCCGCCTTAGGTAAAAATGTCAGCTTTCAGGAGCTGGACCGGATGCTGGAGCAGCCGGAACAGTTTTCCTTTGATCTGTCTGTATACGAGCAGTTCTGTCAAGACCTAAAGAAGGCAAAGACCCTTTTGTACCTGACGGATAACGCAGGCGAATTGGGCTTCGACTGGGTGCTGGCAGAGGCACTGCAGGAAACATACCCCCAGCTTCAGATCACCTTCTGCGTCCGGGGTATGCCTGCTCACAACGATGCCACCCGGGAGGATTACGCCTTTATGGGGATCCCCTTCCCGGTGATGGACAACGGCTCTGACATCGGCGGTACGGACCTGGCTTCTGTCAACGAGCAGACCCGTCAGGCCCTGAAGGATGCGGATGTAGTGCTTGCCAAGGGTATGGGCAATACCGAAACCTTGTACGGCTGCGGCCATAATGTTTACTATGCGCTGCTTATGAAATGCGCCCGGTTCCAGCAGGTGTTCCACACTCCCTTTATGAGTGCCACCTTTGCCCGGGAACGGCAATAAATACTTGCAAAACGCGGATATTGCGCTTGACAAACTTTTTTTGCAGCGGTATAATCTGCGTGTACGGGCTTGTAGCGCAGTTGGGAGCGCACCACATTCGCATTGTGGGGGTCGGGAGTTCGAATCTCCTCAAGTCCACCACGAAAAAAGTCACTTTTGTCTACCGACAAAGGTGACTTTTTTCAATGATATCCGTTCCTTGCGGAACGGGTGATATATCTTCGATATGATATCGCTCTGCGAGCGATGATATATGCCTGCGGCATATGAAGGAACGGATATTATATCATATTTGCAAAGCAAATATATCATACGGCAACGCCGTATATCATATCGTGTCAGCGATATATCATTGAAAAGCTTTGAATATCGTGATATAATTACTTTAAAGAGGTTATTTTGATGACAGACAATAAACTCATATTCCTTAAAAGTGCATTTTCAGAATATGATATACAATTTTCGGGGGATTTCACTCAAGCCATCCTCGTCAATCCTTTTTACGAAGAAAATGTAACCGTCTATTATTACGATGACGATGATTTTACGCCTTTCTGCGTTTGTTTCTCTTTTCAGCATTGCCATTTAATGGATCAAGAAGATGTTATTGAATGGATCAACCAAATAATTGCAGGCAGCAAATTTGCAATAGAATTTTTTAAAAACGGGCAGAACTGTTTTGGTTCGGAGATCGATTCAAAAGAATTACTCGATTTGTCTTATGAAAAATTAGAACAACTGACAGGGTATTATGGTTTAACAAGACTTTTATCGATCGTTGACACATTTAAAATCAGAGGATGGAATAATCAACATAATTTTGATGCTACCTTTGTTTGTGAAGATAATGGACATATCCTAATTAAGAAATTGTAGTGAAAATATGCTACAATTTGTTACATTACTTTTGGTCGTTTTTACCCCCACCTATACTACTTTTAGTCGCTCTTTCCCAAAAAAGAAGTAGCTTTTGTCTAACAAAAGTTACTTCTTTTTTTATCCAAGCCGCAGGCTTGGTATATCATCACGGCATAGCCGTGTATAAGTTTTCCTGCGGCTTGATGAGATGCAACACTGCGTGTTGATGATATACCGCAAACAAGCTGCGGATGATATACAAGGCTTTGCCTGTGATGCACGCTTACAGCGCGTGAGTAGAACGCATCACATCACTTATCACTTATTTGCAAACATACTTGATTTGTGTTATAATATGAAAAGGCGGTGGTTGTATGTTAGTTGATGACCAAATCAAAAATATAAGACATAATTTTATATTGGCGTCAGAAGAATTTGGTTTTGAGTTTGTGAGTCCTTTCAATCTTACCGATGAAATAGAAGTGTTTGGGTATATTTCAAACTACGGGAGCAAGCACGGTGTTGTTATTTGTCTTACCACGCCCCCTGATTTTTTAATAGATCATAAAGTTATTGAATGGTGTAAGGAAAAGGATTGTTTTTATTCCTTCTTAAACATTGAATTGTTGACAGGAGAATATAAACCCTCATATTTCCGAGAAATGCTTCGAGATTGGGGTAAGTATTAATCCCTGAAATTCGAAAAATGTACCCCCTAAAATGACTTTGCACCCCTAACCGCAAAAAAGGAGGGGCAGTTGTATTATAATTAGAGGGATTTTCGCAGGAAATCATATGTAATCGCCTTGCGGCGATGTGATTTTGTAAACAAAATCACCGGGCGGATGATATGATATCCGCCCCCTACATCCTCTATCGATTTCAATGGTTCTATAAACTGAAATTTGCCGAACTCTTTTATGAGTGTTGCAATTCCAATGCAACCATATAAAACCGTATAAAAAGTACCGCTGTCCGGCGGTACTTTTTTGCGTGATGCACCCCTACAGCGAATGCGTCAAACGCATTGTATCCCTTATCACACAAGCGAGATATCATTGAAATAAGCCGCAACTTATGGTATGATCCATTTGGTGAACATTGCATTTGACGGTCAGCTTTCACTCTACCAATGGTTTACCTCTCCTCACTAAACCAACGGTAGGTGTATTTCGTACAAAACAGCCGTTACACTGCGTGTGAAAGGAGGCCGCCTATGAATCAAATCAAAATCGGAAGATTTATTGCCGCGTGCAGAAAAAAGGCAAACTTAACACAAATGCAGTTGGCAGACAAGCTGGGGATCACCGATAAAGCAATCTCCAAGTGGGAACGGGGCATCGCAATGCCCGATACTTCGATTATGCTTGAACTATGCAATATTCTTGGTATCAGTGTAAATGAATTATTAAGTGGGGAGAAAATCAATATGGAACAGAATAATCAGAAAAACGAACAGCTTTTGCTGGATATGGCAAAGGAATTGGAACAGAAAAATAAAACAATCTGGTCTTCTATGTGGGCAATTATGATTGTCAGTATGACAGCTTTGCTTGCAGGTATCTTCATTGCTGCATTTTTGATTCCGGAAGGCGTGTGGCAGCTTGTCACGATTGTCGGTGTTTGTGTTTTGTTTTTGATACCTTGCTTTTATGCTCTAAAGCTGGAAGTGAGCGTGGGTGCTTATAAGTGCAGTCATTGCGGTTACGAAATTGTTCCTACCTACAAAGAAGTAATGATGGCTATGCACAGAGGCTTTACCCGTCACTTAATGTGCCCCAAATGCAACAAACGCACTTGGTGCAAAAAGGTATTGAAGAAGTAAATTCTTATTTATCGAGCCGTTTATCAAAACTCGTAGGGACACCCGTCCCCGGGTGTCCGCAAAGATTTTGGGACTCGATGCGCCAAAATCTTTCTGATTCCTTTATACACAAGAATAAAATCGACCCATCGAGGCCCAATTTTGTTTCGGACACCCCAGGAGGGGTGTCCCTACGAAAAATCTGCAAGAACTCTATAAATTGAAATTTTGAGGTATTCCTATGATTTCATGGATTGATATAAAATTTAAAAACCAATACCAGAATTCCGCAAATGCGTCAGGGCTCAGATTTCAGTTTTGTGATTACGGCAACGGTTTTGATGCAACAGTTGGAAAAGAAATTGAAAAATTTATTCTGTTTTTGAGAAAAAACTTTTATTTTCCCATCCGGTTGAATGTATTGTTTTGTAATACCCACGCTTTCAGGCATCACATAGACCGGCATACGTATTACGGTGCTTTTTACAGTATGGACGATGAAAAAAGGACGGTGTATCCCAGAATATCCATTGCTGCGAAAGTGTGTGAATCTAATGCCTTGCAGGACGTCTTCTTTACATTGGCTCATGAAATTACTCATTATTATCAATGGTATTTTTTAGAAGATGAGAAAAGAACCGACAGAAGCCTGGAAATAGAAGCAAATAAATGGGCCAAATATATTTTATATTTATATCTGAATGAACACACATCTTCCCGTAGTGAATTATAATTGCTTATATTACGTTTTTGCACAAACAGGCCACTTTTGTCGAGAAGACGAAAGCGGCCTGTTTCAATGAAATCTGCTTTTCTATCCTTTCATAAGCCGCACCTGAAACTGATCTGATATGTATGTGATCAGTTCTGCGGCTGTGGGGCGACTCCCTTCACAGGGCACTTTCTTCCACTGCTCCAATGCTGCTTGATCCCCCGTTACTTCCGCAAACAATACTTCAGAATCAATTACTTTCTGAATTTCCCGGAGCACATCCGGTAACGGTACTGCATTATTCTGTGCAGTTTGCAGCAGTGCGTAATAGGCATTTGTTTTTTCCATAATCTTTCTCCTCCTTAATATGTGCAAGAAGTTACAGTAGACTTCCTACAACTTATATTTCTACTCTAACTGATTTACACTAAAGATGTCAATAAATATCGTTCGACAAATTTTGACATAAAGGGTGTAATATTATGGATGATTATGGAACGATCCGTATTAAGTTGGATGAACTCTTAAAGCAGTCCGGCCTGAGCAAAAGCAAGCTCAGCCACAGAGCCGAGATGCAGCGCACACAGATCAATCACTATTGCAACAACAAGATCACTCGGCTGGATATTGATGTTTTGGCCCGGATTTGCACAGTATTCAACTGCAAAATTGAGGACCTTCTGGAATTTATTCCGCCTGAAGAATAAAAAACCACGGGGCGTTGCCAATTTCGGCAACGCCCCGTGAATATTTATTCTGTTTTTGTCCAGTCCTGAAGCAGTGCTTCCAGGATGGCATTTCCTACATCGAAATTGGACACAGCGTCCATAATTCGCTTGCAGGCAGCCGGATTCCCCTCCGCCTTCAGCTTTTGGGCCAGGTCGCAAAGCTCCTGGGCATGGGCACTGTTATGCTGGACCATATACCGCAAAAGTGCCGCCGTTTCATCCTGCGGTGCAGGGACGCTATGGCTGTGGCCGTGGTCGTGATGATGGTCATGACTGTGGCTGTGGACACCGTGGCCGTGACTGTGGGTATGCATGTGGGCGGCGGTGTCTTTTTTTACGCCGGAGACCTGATACATCTGCTGATTGGAGATCATCACATCCACCTCAAACCAGGGCTCAAACAAGGCCTTCAAATCCTCAGCCGTCATCAGGCCGTTGGATACCTTGCTGGCAGCACCGCTGTGGTGGTTGTCAATGGCCTCCCGGCTGGCTCCGTGAGCCACCGTCACCCTACCCCCCGGCTCTACCAGGTTGGCCAGTACGCCAATCAGTCGCTCCGGGTCCGGAAAATGGGGAAAGGCATTGTACACCATTACCTGATCATACTTCCGGTCGAAGACCGTCTCCTCCACATCTCCGCAGATCACGGTGATATTGGGAATATCCTGGTGCTTTTGGGCCGCCAGCTTTGCCATCTCGTGGGAAATATCGATGCCAGTGACCGTTGCCACATCCCGCTGCAAATAGTAGGAAAACAGCAGCCCCGTACCGCAGGCCACATCCAAAATATGCTGCCCCGGGCCGATCCCGGCATTGTCAAAAATCCGGTTGATAATGGGAGTCTTATCGATCTGATCCGCATCCCAGGATGGGGCATACCGGTCAAAAAACTCGATCACATCGCGTTTATTCATAGTGCCTCCCGGTATCAGCCAAAGAAGCCGTTGGTATTGATCTTCTGATAGCCGCCAAAGCTGGAGGGGTACGCAAAGATCTGCTCAGCCAAAAGCTGATTTAAGAAGGCCGCCGTGATCTCATTGGTTTTTTCCACCATATCCACATCAGCGAACAGCTCCGGATAAACCACCTTTGCAATAAACCAGGTGTTGGCCAGGGCGATCTCGTAGTTGGTATAGTAAGCGTTGTAGGCCATCTGCAGGTACACTTCGCCCTCCGTCCAGGCCTTGCAGGTATCAAACATGCCGGGATCCTCTGCGTACAGAGGGGTGATGTTTTTCACTGCGGCAGCGTCCACAATGATCACATCCATATCACTTCCCAGCTCCACGAATTTTTCTTCCTCGATCTGCTGAACGCCGGAAAGCCCCAGATCCTGCACTGCATTTTGAATATTGGCGATCTTAAAGGGTGCATAATCCTGGGCAGTCATCAGGTGGTTGGTCGTTCCCCAGTTGCCTAAGCCGCAGATGTAAACCTTCGGCTGATCCTCCGGGGCAACATTGGCAGTCAGCTCCGTGATCTGCGCAGCCTGATCCTGAATATAGGACACCAAATACTCTGCCCGTTCCTGCTGCCCCAAAACCTGGCCCAGCAGCTTCAGAGAATTCCAAAAAATTTCGTCAAACACGCCGTCCGGACCGCTGCTCAGGGTGATCACCGGCACGCCAAGCTGCTCCTGCAGAGCTGTGGACTTGTCTGCATCCTCAAATTCGGAGATCACCAGATCCGGTGTACAGGCCAAGATCTTCTCCGCCTCAGCAGCCTGTGCCATGGGACCGCCTACGCCGCAGGAAGGCAAAGCCGTCAGCTCCTGCTCGTTGGCCATCAGATAGGGCCGGGCAACAGAGTCGAACATCTGAGGGCGCTCCGGAAGGGCCACATTGTCAATGTCCTCTACGCCGCACAGAAGCTGCACATCCCCGATATAGCTAAACATCCGCAGTGCGCCTGCGCCGATGCAGACCACCCTTTTATAGCTGCCGGGAAGGATCTCCACCTGGCGGCCTACCATATCTGTCACGGTGACGGCTTGCACCACAGCCTCCGTCGGATCGGTGGCGGCAATTTCTTCTGTGGTAGTGGTGGTTTCCGTGCCGCTGCCGCCGCAGGCGCACAGGCTCAGCAGCATAGCCACGGCCAGTAAAAGAGAAAGGATCTTTGTTTTCATTTTCTTGTACCTCCTAAAATAATTCGTTCTCCATCGATCTCAGCGATCCGCACATCAATGTCAAATACATCCCGGATCACCTCCGGGGTGACACAGCTTTGGTCGCCGGCATATTTGATCACGCCGTTCTTCAAAAAGAAGAACCGGTCACCGAAGTGCAATGCCTGATTTAAGTCGTGCAGGGAGCTTAAAATGGTAATATTCTTTTCCCGGGCCAGCTTTTTGGCTTCCGTGAGAATAAGCTGCTCGTTGGCAATATCCAAATTGCCGGTAGGCTCGTCAAACACCATAAGCTGAGGCTCCTGGGCCATAGCCCGGGCAATGGCGATCTTCTGCCGCTCACCGCCGGAAAGCTCCTCCACATTCCGCAGAGCCAGCGCCTCCAGGCCCATATCCTGCAGGATTTTCTCCACTGCGATATAATCCTCTTTGCCGGAACGCAGGCCAAAGTAGGACACCCGACCCAGCAGCACAGAGTCAAACACCGTCAGCGCACCGAAGTGAATGTCCTGGGGTACATAGGCAATGCGCCTGGCCCGTTCCTTCCGGGAAAGCTTCAAAAGATTGGTTTTGCCTAACTCCACCTTGCCGCTCTGGGGACGGTGGATGCCCAAAAGATTTTTAAACAGGGTGGTTTTGCCGGAGCCGTTTTTGCCCAGCACAATACCGATCCGTCCCCGTTCCAGGGACAGGCTGGCACCTTGCAGCACCTGGGGGGCTCCGGGGGAATATCGGAAGGAGAGATTTTGAATGTTCAGCATCTTCTGTTCTCCTTCCGGGAAAAAATAATGGCAACAAAGAAGGGCGCGCCCAGCAAGGAGGTAATGGCACCTACCGGCAGCTTGGTGCCGCTGCCAATGCTTCTGGACAGGGTGTCTGCCAACAGCAGCAGCAAGCTTCCGCTGAGTATGGACACCGGGACCGTGACCCGATGGTCCTGACCCAACAGCTTTTTGGTCACATGGGGGCAGATGATGCCCACAAAGCCGATCACACCCAAAAAGGCCACGCACACCGCAGTGATCATAGATGCCAGCAGCATGGACAAGAAGCGTACCCGGTCCACATCCACGCCCATAGTCTTGGCGGTAGCTTCACCGCTAAGGATCGCGTTGTACTTCCATGAATTGAGCAGAAAGAACACGGTAGAACAGGCAACCACCGCCAGCATGATCAGGTCTGTTTTGTAGGTGGCACGGCCCAGGTCACCGAAGCTCCAGATCACCGCCGCGGATAAGCCCGCATCGGTGGCATAAAACTGCAAAACAGTGGTAGCGGCAGTCCACACGCTGCCGATGGCCATACCGCTGAGCACCACCACATTGGGGGAAAAGCTGCGCAGACGGCACAACCCCAAAATCAGCAGCACCGACACCGTTGCGAACAGAAAAGCCATCACGCTGGTGGCATAGGGATTGGCACCCAGGGCAAAATTCGCCGCATTGCCGCCGGTGGACAAAAAGCCGCCGGCAAAGCCAATGATGGACAGGTTGGCCCCAAACACCGCGGCATTGGATACGCCTAAGGTAGAGGGGGAAGCCATTGCGTTATTTAAGGTAGTTTGCATGATCAGTCCGGAAACGGACAGGCCGGCACCGGCGATCAGCGCCGCCAGGACCCGGGGGATCCGGATGTTCCAAACGATCCTGTTGTGGGCATCTGTGCCAACACCTGCCAACGCCTGCAAGCACTGCCCCACGGTCATGGAGGAAGAGCCGGCAAAGATACACACAATGGTCATTGCCAACACCGCCGCCAGCAGCACAGCAATGACCGTCCAATATATACGATTTCGTTTTTGTAATTCAGCCAATGCAGTCATAGTAGTCTCCGGGGATTTTTTTCGTATTATAGCAGTCTTTTCGATAAATGGAAAGCCCCTGGGGGGGATAAATTTTTGTATTACCCAAGTAATACTTGCATAACCGGCCGGAATTTAGTATAATAGAGGGACCTGAAGAAAGAAACGGAGGACCTTTTGTGGCAAAGCTTTATTTCAAGTACGGTGCAATGGGATCCAGCAAAACCGCCCAGGCCCTGATCACCAAATACAACTACGAGGAAAACGGCCTGAATGTATGGCTGTTAAAGCCCGGCGCTGACACCCGCGATGGCGTAAACATTCTGCGCAGCCGCATCGGCCTGGAGGCTGTTGTGGATGTGGCAGCCTCTGACGCTGACATCTACGACCGGTTTTTACGGGAACGGAAAGGCCGCTGCGATGTAGTGATCGTAGATGAATGTCAGTTTCTGACCCCGGAGCAGATCGATCAGCTTCGGGAGATCGTCAATGATTTTGACATTCCGGTGATGTGCTTCGGTCTGCGCACCGATTTTCAGACCCGGCTGTTCCCCGGAAGCTGCCGGCTGATGGAGGTGGCGGACACCATTCAGGAGATCAAAACCATCTGCGACTGCGGCAACAAGGCCACGGTGAACGCCCGTATCGACTGCCAGGGGCATATTGTCACCGAAGGCGCGCAGGTAGTATTGGGCGGTAATGACGCTTATATTGCCATGTGCCACCGCTGCTACATCAATGGCATCCGGGCCAATAAGGTCATCAAGCTTCACGGACAACATTAAAAAACATTTAGGAGTGATAGATATGGTAATTTCTGAAATTTTGGCAAAATGCGACCACACCCTGCTGGCTCAAACCGCCACCTGGACCGACATCAAGGCGATCTGCGACGACGGCATGAAGTATCAAACCGCCTCTGTGTGTATTCCTGCGTCCTTTGTGAAGCAGGCAAAGGACTATGTGGGTGACAAGCTGGCCATCTGCACCGTCATCGGCTTCCCCAACGGCTACGCCACCACCGCCGCCAAGTGCTTCATGGCCACCGATGCCGTAGACAACGGTGCCGACGAGGTGGATATGGTCATCAACATTGGCTGGGCCAAGGAGGGAAAATGGGAGGCTATCCGCGACGAGATTGCTGCCATCAAGGCCGCCTGCAAAGGAAAGCTTTTGAAGGTGATCATCGAAACCTGCCTGCTGACCGACGAGGAAAAGATCGCGCTTTGCGGCTGCGTCACCGATGCCAAGGCCGACTATATCAAAACCTCTACCGGCTTCTCCACCGCCGGTGCTACCTTCGCTGATGTGGCTCTGTTTGCCAAGCACATTGGTCCTGATGTAAAGATCAAGGCCGCCGGCGGCATTTCCAGCCTGGAGGATGCCGAGGAATTCATCCGTTTGGGCGCATCCCGTCTGGGCACCTCCCGGATCGTCAAGATCGCAAAAGGCCTCTCCAACGACGGCACATATTAATGCGAAATTTTGCATTTAGCATTTATAATTTAGAATTTATATTAGGAGGTTATTTATATGCGTACGCCTACCCCTCACATTTCCGCAAAGCCCGGTGATTTCGGCAAAACTGTGCTGATGCCCGGTGATCCTCTGCGTTCCAAATTTATTGCTGAAAACTTCCTGGAAAACCCCGTACTGGTAAACAACGTTCGGGGTGTCCACGGCTACACCGGCACCTACAAGGGTGTTAAGGTCTCTGTAATGGCCTCCGGTATGGGTATGCCTGCCATCGGCATCTACTCCCATGAGCTGTATAACGGCTACGGCGTGGAGAATATTATCCGTGTAGGCTCCGCCGGCTCCATTCAGGACAACATCAACCTGTATGACATCGTCATTGCCCAGGGTGCCTGCACCGACTCCAATTTTGCTCATCAGTTCCACATTCCCGGAACCTTTGCCCCCATTGCCTCCTACGAGCTGCTGTCTGCCGCTGTAGAGGCTTCCAAGGCTCACGGCGCTACCTATCACGTAGGTAACGTCAACTCCTCCGACGTGTTCTACGGCGACCACGCCGGTGTACCGGAAGGCCTGGACAGCACCTACGCCCTGCAGAAGATGGGCGTGATGGCATTGGAGATGGAAGCTGCCGCTTTGTACATGAACGCTGCCCGGTACGGCAAGCGTGCCCTGTGCATCTGCACCATTTCCGACCATGTGCTCAAGGGCGTGGAAACCACCTCCGAGGAACGGCAGACCGCATTCACTCAGATGATGAAGATCGCGCTGGATGTGGCCGTTGCCATGGAAAACAAATAAGGTGACGGATATGAAGCGTGTATTTTTGATCGTACTGGATTCCTTCGGTATCGGCGCCATGCCGGATTCGGAAAAATTCGGTGATATCAATGTGAACACACTCAGGTCCTGTCAATCCACAGGCAATCTGCATATTCCCAATATGACCGCGGCCGGCCTGGGCAATATTGACGGCGTTTCCTGTCTGCCCAAGACGGATGCTCCCAGCGGTGCTGTTGCCCGGCTGCAGGAAGCCTCCATGGGCAAGGATACCACCATCGGCCACTGGGAGCTGGCTGGCATTGTCTCCCCTGATCCCCTGCCCACCTACCCCAACGGCTTCCCTGAGGAAGTGCTGAAGCCCTTCATGGAGCAAACCGGCCGTGGTGTTTTGGCCAATGCCCCCTGGTCCGGCACTGCCGTTATCGAGCAGTACGGCCAGCAGCATATGCAGACCGGAGACCTGATCGTCTACACCTCTGCCGACTCTGTATTCCAGATCGCTGCCCATGAGGACATTGTGCCTCCGGAGCAGCTTTACGAATACTGCCGCATTGCCCGGCGGATCCTCCAGGGCCGTCACGGCGTAGGCCGGGTCATTGCCCGTCCCTTTGTAGGCCAGCCCGGCAGCTTCAAGCGCACCGCCAACCGCCACGACTTCTCCCTGGAGCCGCCCCGGCAGACCTTGGTGGAGGCTGTGAAACAGGCAGGCCTTTCCAGCATTGGCGTAGGCAAGATCCACGATATTTTTGCCGGTCAGGGCCTGACAGAATATGTATACAACAAATCCAACGCCGACGGCATGAGCCACACCGATCACTACGCCGGGCAGGACTTCCAGGGCCTGTGCTTCGTGAATTTGGTGGACTTTGATATGCAGTTTGGCCACCGCCGGGACTGCGACGGCTATGCCGCCGCCCTGTCGGAATTCGATAGCTGGCTG
This sequence comes from Oscillospiraceae bacterium, assembly GCA_017435615.1. Lineage (GTDB taxonomy): Bacteria > Bacillota > Clostridia > Oscillospirales > Oscillospiraceae > Faecousia. The sequence continues at coordinate 16,339 of JAFSET010000002.1, forward strand.
GGACAGTTCCTGCCCAAGCTGGGACCTGAGGATGTGGTGATGATCACCGCCGACCACGGCTGTGACCCCGGCTACACTGCCACCACCGACCACACCCGGGAATATGTACCTCTGCTGATCTTAGGCCAGCAGATCCGTCCTGTGAACCTGGGCACCCGGGCAAGCTTTGCCGATGTGGCTGCCACTGTGGCAGAGCTGCTGAATGTACCTCTGGAAACCCCCGGCGTCAGCTTCGCAAAGGAGCTTTTTTGAGCAACCAGAAAGGAGCAAGCCATGACACCTGAAAAGCTTAGTCAACTGGCCATAGAAGCCATGGGTCGCGCATACGCACCCTATTCCGGCTATAAGGTAGGAGCGGCCCTTTTATGTGCGGACGGTACAGTCTACCAGGGCTGCAACATCGAAAACGCCGCGTTTTCTCCCAGCAACTGCGCCGAGCGCACCGCCTTTTTCCGTGCCCTCTACGACGGACACCGGGATTTTACCGCCATTGCGGTCTGCGGTGGCAAGGACGGCGTGATCACCGGCTCTTTCCCTCCCTGCGGTGTATGCCGTCAGGTGATGCGTGAATTCTGCCGGGACGATTTTAAGCTGTATTTAGTCAACAGTGCCGACGGCGCATATGATGCCGCCACCCTGGCTGAGCTGCTTCCCCGCAGCTTCAGCGCCCAGGACCAAATGAGCGGCTAATCTCGATCTGAAAACACAAAATGGGCGTTGCTGCTTTTGCAACGCCCATTCATTTTATCCATTTTTATAAAACACGGTAAAGTCTTATTTTTTCGAGCTCTTAGTTGGATGAAACTGCTGACCTACGGACGGCGCAAAAACAAAAAGCCTAAAGCGGTGTCATTGCGAGCCGCTTAAATGGCGGCGTGGCAATCTCAAAATGCAAGGAAGTACATTTTTCGAATTTAAAGGACACGTTCCGGCCTAAAATAATTATTATTTCAGGTTCCCAATATCCTTTGGCGTTCTAAGCGTATGAAGTTTCACTATGAGATTGCCACGCCAGTGTGAGCACTGGCTCGCAATGACAAAATGGTAGGTTCTCGCAATTTTCAAACAGCTTGATAAACTAAAATCTATCGAACTGTTTATCAAATCTCGGCACACGCATATCCCCCAACTCATATCCTGTAACGGTGCCGTAAAGGCACAGGCAGAACGGCCTTCGTCTGCCTAAGCGTGTGTCAAATTCCGTCGAAAATGCGTATAATACGGTACAAACCCAATGTGAGGAGGGGTTATATTGAACAGATACAACGGATTTGATAACAGGAATTGTGAATCCCAGTTTGATGATCATTCCTATAAGCATTACCGTCCAAAAGAATATGGCTGCACAGACCGTGAGCCAGGCTTCTGCTGTGCAAGCTGTCCGCCGGGACCCGCCGGCCCACAGGGTCCGGTTGGTCCAAGAGGTCCGGCCGGTCCTCAGGGTATTCCCGGTGCCAGAGGCCCGGCAGGCCCTCAAGGTCCGGAAGGTGTTACCGGTCCTGTAGGTCCTCAGGGTCCTGTTGGTGAAACCGGTGCTGTCGGTCCGCAAGGACCTGCCGGTGTTGCAGGTCCTGTCGGTCCCCAGGGTCCTGCCGGTGTTGCCGGGCCAGTCGGTCCTCAGGGTCCTGCCGGTGAAGCAGGACCTATCGGCCCGCAAGGTCCTGCCGGCGATGCCGGGCCTGTCGGTCCGCAAGGACCTGCCGGTGTTGCCGGTCCTGTAGGTCCTCAGGGACCTGCCGGAGAAGCCGGACCTATCGGTCCGCAAGGTCCTGCCGGTGAAACCGGCGCTGTTGGTCCACAGGGACCTGCCGGTGAAACCGGACCTATCGGTCCGCAAGGTCCTGCCGGCGTTGCCGGGCCTGCCGGTCCACAAGGACCTGCTGGTGAAACCGGACCTATCGGTCCTCAGGGGCCTGTAGGTGAAACCGGGCCTGCCGGTCCGCAAGGACCTGCAGGTGAAACCGGCGCTGTTGGTCCGCAGGGACCTGCCGGTGAAACCGGTCCTGTCGGTCCGCAGGGGCCTGTAGGTGAAACCGGTCCTGCCGGTCCGCAAGGGCCCGTAGGTGAAACCGGTCCTGCCGGCGGTGTTTTGGGTTATGCCGATTTCTTTGCGCTGATGCCGCCGGACAATGCCGCAACTGTCGCGCCCGGTACGGATGTCAGCTTTCCGCAAGACGGCCCCAACAGTGGCACCGGCATTGCCCGTTCCGGGCCCAGCTCCTTTAATTTGGCCGAGATCGGCACCTATCAGGTGCTGTTCCAGGTCAGCGTCACCGAGCCGGGACAGCTCATTTTGACCTTAAACGGCGAGGATCTGGCATATACCGTTGCCGGACGCGCAACCGGAGCCTCTCAAATCGTAGGGATGGCAATTGTGGAGACCACGGTCACCGACTCGGTCCTGACAGTGCGAAATCCCGAGGGAACCGCAGAAGCCTTGACCATCACACCCTTGGCCGGTGGAACCAGGCCGGTTTCCGCCCATTTGGTCATCACACAGCTTCAATAAACCTTAGCAAATAACGAAAGCCTTGGCGGAGTACAGCTTTTTGTACTCCGTCAAGGCTCAAATTTTATCCGTTTTCAGGATGCTGCGGCTTTGCAAAGGCTTTGCGGTACGCCTTTGGCAGCATACCGGTCACCGCCTGAAAGGCACTGGAAAATTTGCTTTGGTTTTGGTAGCCCACCATAGCCGCAATTTCTGAAACCGGGGCATCACTGTGGCAAAGCAGCTCCTTTGCGCGCTTGACGCGATACTGCTTCATATACACGCCGACAGATTGACCGAACACCCGTTTAAAGGTAGTCTTCAAGGTCGTCTGGTTCATATGAAACTTAGAAGACAGCTCTTCGATGGTATATCGGACCGTCAGATCCTCCGTTAACAATCTGTGGATCTGGCTGACTTGCTGCACCTGGGAATCATAAGGCTGTGCTTTCTCCTCTTCCCCGGGACAGGCCACCTCCACGATTTGCTCCGTCATTTCGTGCAGCACCTGGGCTCTGGAGGTTTTCGCTGCAGTGTAATATACCTCCTTGCCCTCCCGTCGGCTGGTGATCAGGCCTGCGGCTTTCAGCAGCTTCAGATGATGGGATACGGCAGGACTGCTCATCTCAACCAGGGCAGAAATATTCATGACACATTCCTCACAGTGACACAGAAGCCAAAAGATTTGGATACGCTTGCTGTCGCTCATCATCTTAAAAAGATCGGAAAGGATCTCAAAGGTTTGCCCCTGCGGCATTTCCATCTGCAACCCCTTCGGAAGATGTCCATGGTCATGAGGAAGGGTTTTACCGTGCATTGTCATCACTCCTTGCGAACATTACATGCTGTGTCAACTAGATACAAGCCTTCAATCAATTATTGCGATGTCGATGTAATGATTTGTTTCGTACATCCCTTTGTGTTAAAGATTTTCGTTTTTAGAAATAAACTCAATAATGTTTTTGTGTATAACGCCGTCTTTTCTTTGTAAGAGTGTATCGACAGTAAACAGATATTTGGGATAATTGTCACGAATCATTGTAAAAGGCTTGTATTCGCGCTTCTCTGTATCCTCACTCATAATTGTCATAGCAACCTGAACATAACGGTATTCATCGTTAATTCGTGTAATGAAATCACATTCTAACTTTCCGATTCTTCCTACGCTGATTTTGTAATTCTTTGCGGAAAGATATGTGTAAACAACATTTTCAAGCACCGGACCGTAATTAATTCTTGCATCTACATTACGGGAGAAGTAGATGCCAAGGTCAGCAAGATAGTATTTCTGTTCGCCTCGGAGGGATCTTTTAGATTTAACATCAAAGCGCGGACACCTGTAAATAATTTTTGCGTTTTCCAGTATTTTAAGATAATTATTAAGTGTATCAGTTCGGATATTGATATTTTCACATTTTTTAAAGTATTCCGCAATACTGCCAATACTAACTGTAGCGCCGAAGTTATTGATGATATAAGTCATAACTTTATCAAAAACGACACGATTGCGGATTTTCTTATGCCTCACAACATCCTTTTCAAGTATCTGCTTTATCACATCAGAAATATAGGTATCCTTATCTGCAAAATTGTCAAATTCGAGCGTTTTGGGGAAACCGCCAAAACGGAGATATTCGTTGAATTCCTCCATTTTGTTATCCTTAATTTTCTTTCCGAGAAACGCTTTCATTTCCAAATACTCCCGGAAGTTAAGCGTAAACATTTCAACCTCGATATATCGGCCTGTGAGTTTAGTGGAAAGCTCGCCACTTAACAGATAAGAGTTTGAGCCTGTGATGAAGACAGAGAAGTTTCCATCCTCTCTAAAACCGTTGACGACCTCTTCAAATCCAACTACATTTTGAACCTCATCAATAAACAGATATTTGAAGTCATCATCTGTGATTTCTTTCTCAATGGCTTCTTCCAAAGCATCAGGAGTTTTAATTTTTCTATAACCGCGCTTATCAAGATTAAGATAAATAATATCCTTTTCATTTACACCCGATTTTTTTAGATCTTCCATAACAGAGAGCAGAAAAAAAGATTTGCCGCAGCGACGAATCCCTGTAACAACCTTAATTAGGTCGCTATCGTAAAATCCTCGAATTTTATCAATATAATACTGTCTTGTATAAACTCTTTGCTTCATGGTCAGCACTCCTTTCTCGGAAACGTCGTTATTATAGTATACTCCTTAGTAAATGTCAAGTTAAGAGGGTGTTAATTGATTATTTTATCATTTTCACCTCCTTAACTTCAGTTTTTGTATGCAAGCGCTTTCAAAAATAATGAGGCCGCAAAAGTTCCTTTGAGAGTTTTTGCATTTTGGAACAAGAAGTCTTTCTCCCTATTGTGCCTCAACCGTAATACGGGGATCATCGGTAAACAACGAAAAACGCTCCATTCAGACAAACAATTATCCCATTGGGAAATCATTTGTTCAAACAGATTGACAATGCGGCTTTTTCTCCATATATTGTAGATACGATTAAACAATCATTGAATTCAAACCAGCAAGGAGTATTGTGTTATGAAAAAGATTTATCAAATCGAAGTGGACTGCGCCAACTGTGCCAACAAAATGGAAAGCGCAGTCAAAAAGACCGCAGGCGTCCAGGATGCCACCGTCAACTTTATGACCCAAAAGCTGACTGTGGAATTTGAGGACGGGGCAAACCCGGCTGCTACCATGCAGGCGGTCCTGAAAAATTGCAAAAAGGTAGACTCTGACTGTGAAATCTATTTATAAAGGGCATAAAAAATGACAAAAAAGCAGAAAAAGATGCTATGTCGGATCCTGATCTCGGCAGGGCTTATGCTCCTCCTGGGTTTTTTGCCTGTTAAGGGAATTTTCCGTTTTTTCCTGTACCTGATCCCCTATTTTGTCATCGGCTATGACATCCTGATCAAAGCCGGAAAGGGCATATTAAACCGGCAGGTATTTGACGAAAATTTTCTGATGGCCATTGCCACCGTCGGTGCTCTGGTGATCGGTTTTACGGACAGCGGCGACTATGTGGAGGCCATTGCGGTGATGCTGTTCTATCAGGTTGGGGAGCTGTTTCAAAGCTATGCCGTTGGCAAAAGCCGCAAAAGCATCAGCAAGCTGATGGACATTCGCCCGGACTACGCAAATATAGAGGTTGACGGCCGGCTTATACGGGTAGATCCGGACCAGGTGGAGGTTGGCAGCGTGATCATTGTTCAGCCCGGGAAAAGATCCCCCTGGACGGCATCGTGCTGGAGGGCAGTGCTGCCCTGAACACCAGCGCCCTGACCGGAGAGAGCCTGCCCCGGGATGTCACCGTGGGTGACAGGATCATCAGCGGCTGCATCAATATGACCGGCGTGCTGAAGATCCGCACCACCAAAGAATTCGGAGCGTCCACCGTTTCCAAAATTCTGGACCTTGTGGAAAACGCCAGCTCCCGGAAGTCCAAATCCGAGGCCTTTATCTCCAAATTTGCCAGGATCTACACCCCTGCGGTCTGCGGCAGTGCCTTAGCTTTGGCGGTTCTGCCGCCCCTTGTCAGTATTTTGCTGAATGTTCCTGCCAATTGGAGCCTTTGGCTCTACCGCGCGCTGACCTTCCTGGTGGCAAGCTGCCCCTGTGCGCTGGTCATCAGCGTGCCCCTGACCTTCTTCGCCGGTATCGGCGGAGCCAGCCGGGAGGGTGTCCTGGTAAAAGGCTCCAACTATCTGGAGGCATTGTCCAAAACCGGCTATGTGGTATTTGACAAAACCGGTACCCTGACCCAGGGCGTCTTTGAAGTCAGTGATATTTTCAGCAGCACTCTGCCAAAGGAAACGCTCATAGAGTATGCTGCCCTGGCAGAAAGTGCGTCCAGCCATCCCATTGCGCTGAGCTTGCAGCGTGCCTACGGCAAGACGGTAAACAGAAGCCGGGTCAGGGATGTTCAGCAGATCAGCGGAAACGGCGTTACGGCCACCGTGGACGGCCATAGCGTTGCCGCCGGCAACGACAAGCTGATGAAGCGCATCGGCGTTACCTGCGCCCCTTGCCGCGCCACAGGCACCGTTGTCCATGTTGCCGTTGACGGTCAGTATGCCGGGCAGATCCTGATCTGCGACAAGCTGAAGCCCACCTCCGGCAACGCCATCGGCGCACTGAAAAAGCTGGGTATTCAAAAAACCGTAATGCTGACCGGTGACGCCAACGCCGTGGCTGAGCAAATTGCGGAGTCCCTTGGTATGGATGCGTATTACAGCGAACTACTTCCCGGTGATAAGGTATCTCACTTAGAGCAGTTACTGGCCCAAAAGCCGAAGCATTGTAAGCTTGCCTTTGTGGGGGACGGCATTAACGACGCTCCGGTGCTTTCCCGGGCCGACATCGGCATTGCCATGGGCGCTATGGGCTCGGATGCAGCCATCGAAGCAGCGGATGTGGTTTTGATGGACGACGACCCGATGAAGATCGTAAAAGCCATCAAAATTGCCAGGAAATGCCTTGGGATCGTCCATCAGAACATTGTGTTCGCCATTGCCGTCAAGGTTCTGTCCCTGATCCTGGTAGCCCTCGGTGCCGCCAACATGTGGCTTGCGATCTTTGCGGATGTGGGCGTCATGATCCTTGCGGTCCTCAACGCCATCCGTGCCATGTTTGTAAAAAAGCTTTAACAAATAAGCACTGCCACGCCGCTGTTCGGCGTGGCAGTGCTCATTTATTTTTCAACGATCTGGGAAGCGACGATAAAGGTCCTGCCTTCAAAGCTGTAGGGCGAAGAGCCTGCGCCGCTGGCATTAAACAGGTATGTAGGCTTGCCCTCATCATCAAACAGCAGCCACGCCCGTTCCATATTTCCCTGCTGAGTCTGGGTGCCGTCCAGCCAACGGACCTGCCGGGAATACACCTTGGGATCCTCCGGGATGGTGAAATGGATGCAGTCATCACTTTCCGCATAGAAGCCGCTGCCCCATTCGCCGGTAATGCCGTAGTGGCCGTTTTTGCTGTCATCCTTGGCAATGATGCAGAATTTCTCCCGGCGGCTGTCGTACCACAGGAAGGGATCCTCGATATGCATATCCGGGTGCTCACACTGCAAAATCGGCTCGTCGGACAGCCGGGTGAATTCTCCGTCCGGGCGGTCCGCCACCGCAATGCCAAGCTGCAGAGCCAGTCCGGCACCACGCCGGGATTTATAGACCATATAGGTCTTGCCGGAGGGCAGGATCGCCACAGCCGGATTGGTGGTAACGGTGCAGTCCCAGCAGTCACAGCCCCGGGGGGACAGGATGGGCTCATCCTTCCGGACAAATTCACCGTAGATGGAGTCTGCCACAGCCACGCCAATGCGCTTTTTGTTCCAAACCTCCACATTGTAAATCTCGGGAGTCTCCTCTCCCTGAGGGATAGGACCACCATAGGTCGTACCCATATAATACAGATAATACTTGCCCTCAAAATAACGGATACAGGTATTGTGGGTGTTCATGCCGTCAAAATACTGCCGTCCCCGGCGTGGCAAAACCACCCGTAAAAATTCATAGGGACCCTGGGGCTGATCCGATACAAAATGGGCAATCTCGCTGTTAAAGACCCAGTTCCAGCCAAAGCCCCACTCCCTGGGCCACCGGGAGGAAAACATATGATATTTCCCCTCTGCGTAAATCACAGAGCAATCCCAAACATAATGGGTATCCGACTGCATGGCAATCACCGCATTGTCAGCGCGGTACGAAAAGCCTTCCATCTGCGTCAACTCCTTTTTTGATGATCGGTAGTTTTTATAAAATCTCAAAAACCTTCAGGAAGTCACAGTATTCTCCACGGGCATCCAGGGGGATACCGGCACCCATCAGGGTGCGTCCTTCATAGACTTCACCGGTGGAAAGCTCTTTGTAGCGGCCCTCCGGCAGCAGACCCTGCAGCTTCAGCCGCAGCGGTGCCTGACAGGGCGTTGCGCTGATGTTCATAATAAACACAAGCACCCGTTTTTGGCTTATGATCTGATAGGCAGCGGTTTTTCCCTTGTAAGGCGACAGCAGCCGGTACAGATCGCCGGTATGGATATCCTGCTGATACGTCTTATACAGGGCAATTTCCGCTGCGAGAGCATCCAGCGTTGCCTGATCCAGTCTGCCCAGATCCAATTCCAGTCCGAAGCGGCCCATCATGGCAACCTTGCCACGGAAGGCAACCGGTGTGGTGCGCCCTGTCTGATGGTTGGGAACAGCGGAAATATGCGCGCCCATGGAGCTGATGGGATACACAAGGCCGGTTCCCTCCTGAATGTACAAACGCTCCACGGCGTCTGTATCATCACTGGTCCAGGTTTGGGGCATATAGTAGAGCATACCGGCATCAAACCGTCCACCACCGCCGGAGCAGCTTTCAAACAGCACATCCGGGAAGCTTGAAGTGATTTCCTCCAGCACCCGGTACAGGCCCAAAACATATTCATGAGCAAAGCCTTTCCGGGGCATTTCCGTCAAATTGCGGTTCATATCCCACTTTACATAGCTGATCGGACAGCTACGCAGAACGGAGCTGACGGCATCGACAATGTACCGGCATACCTCCGGCCGTGTCAGGTCCAAAACGAGCTGCTGACGGCCTTCCGTCCTGGGCCGGCCCTCCACATGGATACACCAGTCCGGATGGGCACGGTACAGCTCACTGTCCGGGGAAACCATCTCCGGCTCAAACCACAAGCCGAACTGCATACCAAGGTCGTTCACCTTGTTGCAGAGTCCTTCCAGGCCTTCCGGCAGCTTGTTGCGGTCCACGATCCAATCTCCCAGGGAGCAATTGTCGCTGTTCCGCTTGCCAAACCAGCCATCATCCAGCACCAGCAGATCTACACCGATCTGCTTAGCCTTTTCCGCCAAGGCAAGAATTTTCTCGGAATTAAATCTGAAATAGGTTGCCTCCCAGTTGTTGATCAGCACCGGACGCTCTGTATCACGGAATTTTCCACGGCAGACATTTTCCCGGATGATCCGGTGGAACCGGCGGCTCATTTCGCCCAGGCCGCAGTCGGAGTATACCAAAATAGCCTCCGGTGTCTGGAAGCTTTCGGACGGTGCCAGCTCCCAGGAGAAACCCATAGGCTGAATACCCATCTGCACCCGGGTAGAGCCAAATTGCTCACCGGACACCTGGGCGGAAAAGCTTCCGGAGTAAACCAGGCAGAAGCCATAGGCATCGCCGTACTGCTCGGTGGTTTCCGGAGAAACCAGGGCAATAAAGGGATTGGTGTTGTGGGAGCTGACACCACGCTTGCTGTCAAAAACCATGGTGCCGGCAGATTGGGCCTGCCGGTGAATATGCCGTTCTCTGGCCCAAGCGCCTTGCAGGTGGATCACCTCAAAGCCCTCCCGGTGCATATCCACGCAGAAGGAGGCCGCCTTTTCCAGCCGGAAAGGCTTATCCCCTCTGTTTTCGATCCGGGCGGACCGGGTCAGCACATCCTTTTGGGGAAATACCGTGTAGAACAAAACCGTTCTCACACCGGAAAAGGCGTCAAACAGGGCAATTTCCAGGGTCTCACAGTCCTGACCATACGTAGCAGGCAGGCCGGGAAGCTGAGGCTTTCCGGGGTAGATTCGGTGGCTTTCATAGCGCAGCCGGGTGATGGAATCCCCTGCGGCATTTTCCACCTGCAACGCCGGTTCACGCAGATCGCCTGTGCCGTAGGTGGGGTACTCTCTGTGCAGCTTGTCCGTGGAATTCAGAAGCTTTCCCGGAATGTCGTGGGCAGAGGTGGAGACACCGTAGGAAAAGGGATAAAAATATTCCACATTGGGAATGGTGTTGACACGGCTTCCCCAATAGCTGTGTATCAAATGATCTTCATACAGCTCCATCACATAGCTGGTATGGTCCGTATGTAAATAAAATTGCTTGCTTTCTTCCTGATAAACAATGGGCATAGCGGTTTTCCTCCTGTGAATATCATACCTGTGTGTACAAGTAACCTGATTATAGCATATATTTTTGAAAATGGATACTCTTTTTTCCTTTTCGATAAAGCTGTGCTTGCAGCGGAAGAACCGCCAAAAAGCTCTGAATACAGACCGAAAAGATTATCCGAGTATAAAAACAAAAACCTAAAGCGGTGTCATTGCGAGCCGCCACAAGGCGGCGTGGCAATCTCAAAGGGAGGCTTTATTCATTCAGCTTACCAAAGGATCCGGGGAACTTTAAAATAAACATTTTTCAGGCTGGCACGGGTCCTTTGGGGTTCAGAATTTTGCTGCCTTGCATTTTGAGATTG
>JAFSET010000012.1 GCA_017435615.1 Oscillospiraceae bacterium
AAGATTATGCACAGCAGAAGCAATATTCCTTTGATGATTAACCGTTTCTTTATTGAGAAAATCGGTGCAATTCCTGTAGATTACTCATATTTTGTATCTTCTGTTTGCACCCCCCTGAATTAAAAAATGCACCCCCTAAAAGGACTTTGCACCCCCTAACCTCAAAAGGGGGTGCATTTGTATTAAAATTAGGGTTAGTCTTCATAAAACGACAAGTTTCGGCAGAAACTTGTCGTTTTCCATTATATTCGCCTTAGGGTGGGTGAAATACAAATAGGGTGATACATTTGTATTATAAATCGGACCCCGGAGGGTCCGATTTTTTATCCGTTGGCATATTCGATTGTTTCCGCAGTTGCAGCATTGGAACGAAACAGTCCGCTGATGGAATTTTGTTCGTCTACACTTTCGAAGGTGTAAACTACCCCCGGCTCTAAACGAATGATCACTTGATCCCGGGCATAATCAACCTGGCAGCCATCCGTTGGAATACTGAGCTTTCCAAACTTACGACCTTCCAAGGGAAGGATCACAACTTCATTCTGCCAGGTAAAAATATAGCCTTTTTCATTCTTTTCCCAGGGGTAATACACAACGGTATTGCCATTGATGCATCGGCCGTTGACATGCCCTGCATCATCCACCAGCTTCCAGTTGCCCACTGACTCATACACACCGTGTCCGTCAGGCTTGTTGACAGTAAACTGCAGCAAATTACCCATAGGCTTATAATCCCGGTCATTCAGGGGACGGTCGTGATAAGTAAGGGTATAATAATTGGAGGGAATGGAGTAAATTGCTGCGCAGATATAGTGCTGCTTTGCCCAATCGGTCAGCATCAATGCGCCGTCGGAATCGATCATCAAATCCGGGCAAGCCAGGGTAGCAAGTCTTGCACGGAACTCCTTCTCGATGTTTCCTGCATGGGTATCGTGCATCCGGTTTTGGTCAATATAATCTTCAAACCGAGGATCTGTGACGGAGCAGTTGACCAGCGCATCCGGCTTTGCCGCCTTTGCGGCTTTATAAAAGGTTTCGTAAAAGATTTTGATTTCTTTAATACCTAAACCTTTTTCCGGGTGGCGGTAGGGACCTGTTTTGGCAGGGTCCCGGAACAGACCAATATAGTCCATCTTGACGCCGTCCAGGTTATACTCCCCTTCCCCACTGCCAAACAAAACCTGACAAACCTGATTGTAATACTCCTGAATATTGTCGCAGGTCATATCAATGGAATAGCTGCCGGGAATACCCAGAGGATCCAAGTGATTATTGGAAAGTACATCCAGTTTTTGACTTCTTGTGACAAAGCCGTTTTGTACGTTATCGAAAATGGGCGTACACCAGGCGATCACATGATGCCCCCGTGCGTGCATCTCGTCAACGAAATCTCGCATATTACCAAATCTTGCCTGATCCACCTGGGGATCCATGGAGAATTGAAGCTGCCAGAAAGCATCCAGCACGATGTTCATGTGCCGAATCCCCCACTTCTGCTCTGCAGTGTCCACCAGCATCCGTACCCAATCTGCGTTGAAACGTGGGTCATTCATCTTGGCATCCGGCAAAAGCAGAGTGGAAAGCTCATCTCCGTATGTACAAACCAGCGGATCACGCCACCAGGCAGGAAGCTCCGAAAGAGGCTTCTTCTTCGGTGTATACAAACCATACTCCATCAGTTTCTGCCGAAATAGAGGGATACAGTCCCAATCACTTTCCGGGAACGTGATCAACATCCTGGGCATATGATAGCACTCCCCTGCCCGGATGATCTTATTACCGCCGCAGCTCTCCGCAAGAATGGAGAAATCCTCCAAAAGCTTATACTGATAGCTGTCCGGCAGATCCAGTAGACCAAAAGCTGCCCATCCCTGCCCGTTGCCCACAGTAAAATTCAGCATTGTCGGATAAAAATAGCCGTTCAAAGAACAATCCGGCAGGTTCTTGAAGAAATCCATGTTGTGACAGTTATTGCGCCTGGGTTGGGTGGTAAATGCTCTGTCGAAATGTCCAATGCGCATACCGCCCTTGGTATCACGAAAATATACTGCTTCATAAACCGGTGTATCCTCTGCACACGAAATTGTGCAAGACACTTCGATACAATCTGCCTTCAACTGAAAGCGCAGTTCTACGCCATTTTCACAAAATGTAATGGTTTGCGCATCTGCCGTTTGCAAACAAGGAGACAGGCAGCAACCGTTTAAGGAAACACTGGCCGGAATACTGAACCAGGCATCCCCATTTTTCTTCAGTTCAATGGTATGTTCCTTGGGATTATAGTCAGCCTGATACATAAATAACCCTCCAAAATATTCTTATTAGTATGGTTATCATAGCTTTGGCTTTCTCAAAAATCAATAGTTTATCGTACAATTGTCTTACACTTTTGCACTCACCTGGTTTGATTACGTTCGCAGTAGATGCACCGGAACATTCCTTTCTTATCTGTAGGTCTGAACATATGATCCAGCTCTTGCTCGATAGAAGTAATGCACCGAGGATTATCGCAGAACAATTCATTCACCAGCACATCCGAGTGGTTATGTTCATTCACCGTTTGCGTTTCCTTTAAAAGCTTTAGGATCAGAGCCATGCGCATATATTTGCCATTGAGGGCCTGACAGAAATATGCTGCTCTGGGATCACTGTCAACCTTGACGCTGATCTCATTGACACGGGGCAGCGGATGAAGCACACGCATGGTCTGCTTTGCAGCGGTCATTTTTTCCGGTGTCAGAATATAGCTGTCCTTCAGCCGTTCATAGACCGCAGGATCGTCAAACCTTTCCCGTTGAATTCTGGTCATATAAAGCACATCCAACTCCGGCAGCGCACTTTCCAGGGAAGTGGTTTCTACATAGGACACGCCGTTTTTATCCAGCACTTCCTTTTTCATGTATTCAGGAAGGCAAAGCTCCTCCGGTGAGATCAAGACAACGTGAATATTTTCATACCGGGTTAAGGCAGAAAGCAAGCTGTGGACAGTTCTTCCGTATTTCAAATCACCGCAGCAGCCGACCGTCAAATTATCCAGCCGTCCCATCTCTTTGTAGATCGTCAAAAGATCCGCCAGTGTTTGCGTGGGATGACAGTGACCGCCGTCACCGGCATTGATCACGGGAACAGTAGCATTTAAGCCAGCCACATAGGCAGAGCCCTCTTTGGGATGGCGAATGGCAATAATATCCGCATAGCAAGATAAGATCTTTGCGGTATCGGCAATGCTCTCGCCTTTGCTTGCAGAGGACGAACCGGCATCACTGAAGCCGATCACATTGCCACCCAACTCCAGCATCGCAGCTTCAAAACTCAGTCGTGTACGAGTAGAAGGCTCGTAGAACGCTGTGGCCAGTTTTTTTCCACGGCAGGAATCGGAATACTGATCCGGGTGCTCGCTGATATCGTTGGCTGTTTCCAGTAAGCTTTTCAACTCTTCCGGGGAAAAATCCGTAATATCAATCAGATTTCTCATTGCTTCGCTCCGTTTACAGCCAAATACTTTTTGATCCGATCTACATTTTCCGCATTAACCGGATCTTCTTCCAAATACTCGATAATATCATAAACATCCACAACCGAGAAAACAGGAAATCCGAATTCTTCCCCTATTTCAGCCATTGCAGAACGCTCCCCTTGTCCTTTTTCCTTCCGATCGACCATGACAAACACAGCACATACCTTTGTATCCTGCAGGCTGCTGAGGATCTGCATGCTTTCACGGATGGCGGTTCCGGCAGTGATCACATCCTCCACAATAACGATCTGCTCACCGGCTTTTGGGGTATAGCCCACAAAAATGCCGCCTTCACCGTGATCCTTGACTTCCTTTCTGTTAAAGAAAAAGGGCAGATCAAGTCCTTCCTGAGCCAAAGCTGCTGCAGCGGATACCGCAATAGAAATACCCTTGTAGGCCGGGCCGTAAAGGACAGACTTTTGATTCCCCAGTTTTTCTAAATACGCTTTTGCATAAAAAGCGCCAAGCTTTGCAATCTGCGCACCGGTCTTGATTTCTCCGGCATTGATAAAATAAGGAATTTTCCGGCCACTCTTTGCGGTAAAATCGCCGAATTTCAGCACGCCGGCTCCCTGCAAAAATTCTATAAATTCTCTTTTATAGCTTTCCATGGTTAAACTCCTTAATCACAAAAATCTTCTACACAGCGCCGATAGGCAGCTACCGGGTCCTGGGCAGCAGTAATAGGTCTGCCTACCACAATGTAGTCAGAACCGATCTGCTTGGCCTGGGCAGGTGTCATGACACGCTTTTGGTCCTCAGTAGCACCGTCGGCAAACCGAACACCGGGGGTCACTGTCAGGAAGCCCTCACCGCATACAGCATGGACCTTACCTGCCTCCAGAGGGGAACACACGATTCCATCCAGGCCGGCATTTTGGGCCGTTTTGGCGTAATGCATCACCACTTCATCAATGGGTTGGTTGATCAACAGATCCCGTTCCATACTCTGCTGATCCGTAGATGTAAGCTGCGTAACCGCGATCAGCTTAGGACGGCTGCCGTCGGGGCGGGTCAAGCCTTCCAAGGCCGCCTGCATCATAGCCGTTGTGCCGGCAGCGTGCAGGTTGCAAATGTCCACATCCAGCTCGGACAAAACCTTCATAGCCTTTTTTACCGTATTGGGTATATCATGCAGCTTCAGATCCAAAAATACTTTATGTCCACGCTCTTTGATTTGACGGACGATACTCGGACCCTCCGCATAAAAAAGCTCCATTCCGATTTTAACAAAGGGTTTAACATCGGTGAACTGATCCAAAAACTGCAGCACATGCTCGGCTCCGGAAAAATCACAGGCAATAATTACATCCTTACCCATTTTCAACGCCTCCTATAATTTCACTGATTTGATTGATTCCATACCGGTCCATAACACCGGGAAGCTGTTCAATAATAGATTTGCAGCAGAAGGGGTCGATTAAGTTGGCAGCACCGACTTCCACCGCCGTAGCACCAGCCATCATCATTTCGATCACATCCTCGGCCGAGCTGACTCCGCCCATGCCGACCACAGGAATATGCACATTACTGGCCACCTGATACACCATTCTCAACGCCACAGGAAAGATTGCGGGACCGGAAAAACCACCCATAGTATTGGCTATCACCGGTTTTCTGCTGCGTAAATCGATCCGCATGCCTAAAAGTGTGTTGATCAGGCTGATGCCGTTTGCACCTGCATCTTCGCAGGCCTTTGCAATTGATACAATATCCGTCACATTAGGAGAAAGCTTAACAATGACAGGCTTCTTTGCCACACGCTTGACCGCAGCTGTCACTTCTGCAGCGGACGCAGGATTTGTACCAAAGCTCATGCCGCCGCCGTGAACATTGGGGCAGCTTACATTAACTTCCAACCAGCCTACCTGATCCTGAGCATCTAATAAAGAACAGGTATAAACATAATCCTCTACAGAAAAACCGCTTACATTTGCCATCACAGGCTTATGAAAACAGCCTTTCAGCTTCGGCAGCTCCTGTTCGATTACCTGATGGACGCCGGGGTTTTGTAATCCCACTGCATTGATAAGACCTGCTGTACACTCAGCGATCCGGGGTGTAGGATTGCCGAACCGGGGATCCTTTGTTGTACCCTTAAAGGAAAAGGTTCCCAGAACATTGATGTCATAAAGCTCTGCATACTCATGACCGTAGCCAAAGGTGCCGGAGGCCGGGATGACAGGATTATCCAGTTCAATTCCGCACAGATTGACACTTAATCTTCCCATGCGATCTCCTCCTTCTGAAGCACCGGTCCCTCTTTACAAATACGCTTGAACCCTGTGATGGTTTTACAGGAGCAACCCATACAGGCGCCAAAGCCACATCCCATCCGTTTTTCAAAGCTGAATTGTCCGGAGGTTGTTGTTGAGCGGTATACCGCTTTAAGCATTGGCTCCGGACCGCAAGTGTAGAAATAGCTGTAGTTCATATTCTGCAACGCATCAGTCACAAAGCCCTTGGTGCCTGCGCTGCCGTCAACAGTTGTCACCGTAACATCCACACCCAAGTCCCGGAACGCCTGTTCCAAAAAGATCTCCGACGCTGTATTAAATCCCAAAATTACCTGGACATGTTTTTTCTGTTCTATCAGCTTCTTGCACAGCAGATACATAGGCGGAACGCCTACGCCACCGCCGATCAACACAGGATCGTCACCGGCTTTGGTCAGATCATATCCGTTGCCAAGGCCGGTCAAGATATCCAACTCTCCATCTGTCATAGAGGCCATCTGTTGTGTCCCCTTGCCAACGACTTTGTATATGATGGTCAGCCTGTCCTGCTGTAAATCGCACACAGATATAGGGCGTCGAAGATATAAACCGTCCAGCCGAATATTTACGAATTGGCCAGGCGCAGTGATTGCAGAGGTATCGCCCTGAAGCACCATTTGATAAACGCAATCGGTCAAAGGCTTATTTTCCAGTATCTGAAATACACTTTGTTTCATGGAATTCCTCTCTTTGTGCTTAGGCATCGATGGTGGAGATTGTCAAGGTAGTCTCCTCCAAAACATCCAGCAAAACACGGACAGTATCCAACGCGGTAAAGATCGTCACATTATTTTCTGTGGAGATCCGTCTGATCTGATGGCCGTCACTGGCGGCATTGGCACCCGGTTCTTTTGTGTTGATCACATATGCAATATGGCCCTGACGAAGTGCATCCGGAATTTCCTCACTGCCACTGCTGATCTTCTGCAGAATGTGGGTCCGAATTCCATTGCTTTTTAAGAACATTGCCGTTCCCGGTGTTGCCTGAATGTTAAATCCGAGATTGTAAAATCTGCGAATCAGGGGCAACGCCTCCTGCTTATCCTTATCTGCAATGGTTGCCAATACGGTGCCGTAGTTCTGCAAATGCATCCCCGATGCCTGCAAGGCCTTATACAGTGCACGGTTAAGCTTGTCATCATAGCCGATTGCCTCGCCGGTGGATTTCATCTCCGGTGACAGATAGGCATCCAGCCCCCGTATTTTATTGAACGAGAACACCGGAACTTTTACATACCAGCGTTTGCGTTCCTCCGGGTAAATATCAAAGATCCCCTGCTCCTTCAGAGTCTTCCCCAGGATGACCTCGGTAGCAATATCCGCAAGAGAGTATCCCGTAGCCTTGCTCAAAAACGGAACTGTACGGGAAGAACGTGGATTGACCTCAATAATATATACATTCTCCTGCTTGTCCACAATGAACTGAATGTTGTAAAGACCAATAATGCCAATTCCCAGACCAAGTTTCTTTGCATACTGCAAAATGGTGCCCTTCACCTTATCGGATATGCTGAACGCAGGATAAACGCTGATAGAGTCACCGCTGTGAACGCCGGTTCTTTCAACCAGTTCCATAATGCCGGGTACAAATACATTGATACCGTCACAGATGGCATCCACCTCGACTTCCATGCCCTCAATATATTTGTCCACCAAAACAGGCTTATCTTCGTCAATTTCCACAGCAGTCTTCAAATAATGGCGCAATTGCTCCTCATTCGCGACGATCTGCATCGCTCTTCCGCCCAGTACGAAGCTGGGACGAACCAAAACAGGATAACCGATTTCCTGTGCCACAGCAATACCGTCTTCGATTTTTGTAACTGCCTTACCCTTCGGCTGGGGAATATTCAGCTCCGACAAAATACGTTCAAAGCTTTCCCGGTTTTCCGCACGCTCGATAGCGGCACAGTCTGTGCCAATAATCTTGACACCACGTTCCATCAACGGCTGGGCCAAATTCACAGCAGTTTGTCCGCCAAGGGTCGCGATCACGCCCTCCGGCTTTTCAAATTCGATAATGTTCATCACATCTTCCGGCGTCAGCGGTTCAAAATACAGCTTATCCGCAGTGGTATAGTCCGTAGAAACCGTTTCCGGATTGTTGTTGATAATGATTGCCTCATACCCTGCATTTTTAATGGTGGTCACTGCGTGTACCGTGGAGTAGTCAAACTCCACACCCTGTCCAATTCGAATCGGTCCGGCACCCAATACAACGATCTTCTTTTTCTGTGTCAGCTTGGATTGATTATCACCGGTGTAAGAAGAATAAAAATACGGAATATACGCATTTGTATGGCAGGTATCCACCATGCGGTAAACAGGAAAAAGTCTGTTTTGTTTGCGCATGGCGTACACATCCAACTCCCGGCAATCCCAAAGCTTTGCAATATAGCAATCACTGAAACCGAGAGCTTTGGCTTTTTTCAGTACAGCAGCATCATTTTTATTTGCCTTCAATTCCGTTTCCATGGAAACGATATTGGCAATGGCCTCAAGGAAGTATCCGGTAATACCGGTGATGCTGTGCAGTTTTTCAATTGCCGCGCCATGCCGCAGCAACTGTGCTATGGCATAAATATTATCGTCTCTGAATTCAGAAATGTAATCATAAAGCTCATCGTCAGACATTTCGTCAAATTTTGCCATATAGAAATGGGTCACGCCGGTTTCCACCGAGCGAACAGCCTTCAGAAGACATTCCTCAAGATTGGAGCCAATGCCCATCACCTCACCGGTGGCTTTCATTTGGGTCCCCAACGCATTGGAAGCAGAGGTGAATTTATCGAAGGGAAATCTGGGGAGCTTTGCGATCACATAATCAAGCTTAGGCTCAAAGGCTGCTGTGGTATTTGCAACAGTGATCTCATCCAGCGTCATTCCCACCGCGATCTTGGCTGTAACGCGGGCAATGGGATAGCCACTGGCCTTGGATGCCAACGCAGAAGATCTGGACACCCGGGGATTGACTTCGATCAAATAATACTCACTTGTCACAGGATTCAATGCAAACTGCACATTGCAGCCACCCTCGATCTTCAATTCCCGGATGATCTTAATCGCACTGTCATTAAGCCGCTTTTCGTCCTCAGCGCTCAGGGTCATGATCGGCGCAACCACAATGGAATCGCCTGTATGCACACCCACAGGATCAATGTTTTCCATGCCGCAGATGGTAATCGCATGATCGGCAGAATCGCGCATCACTTCGAATTCAATTTCCTTGTAGCCCTTTACGCTTTTCTCCACGAGCACCTGATGAACCGGAGAAAGCTTAAAGGCATTGTTGCCCAGTTCTATAAGCTCCTGAGCATTATTGGCAAATCCACCGCCAGTACCTCCCAGGGTAAATGCCGGACGAAGCACCACAGGGTAGCCGATTCTGTCTGCGGCTTCCAGTGCCTCTTCGATGCTATAGGTAATTTCCGAAGGAATGGTGGGCTCTCCAATGGACTGACAAAGCTGCTTGAACAGTTCCCGGTCTTCTGCCTGCTCTATAGACCGGCTTCCGGTGCCCAAAAGCTCCACATTACATTCCTTTAAAACGCCTTTTTTCTCTAACTGCATGGCAAGATTTAAGCCGGTTTGTCCACCAATTCCAGGGACAATGGCATCCGGACGTTCATAGCGCAGGATTTTGGCTATATACTCCAGGGTAAGCGGCTCCATGTAGACCTTGTCGGCAATGGTGGTATCCGTCATAATGGTTGCAGGATTTGAGTTGCACAGAACGACCTCGTAGCCCTCTTCCTTCAGCGCAAGGCAGGCCTGCGTGCCGGCATAGTCAAATTCCGCAGCCTGACCGATCACAATAGGACCGGAGCCGATAATCAGTATTTTTTTAATATCCGTTCTTTTTGCCATAACATATTCCTCCAATCAAGCTCTATAGACAATTTTCCCATTATGCAATGTCATGATACATTTGCCGTTTAAAACCCAACCTTCAAAGGGTGTGGCCCTGCCCTTGCTCAAAAATTTCTCCGGTTCCACTGTACGCGTCTCGTTCAGATCCCAAACCGTGAAGCTGTTTCCCATAGGAATACCAAACCGCTTTCTGGGGTTAACTGACATCAGCTCAACAAGCTTTTCCAGTGAGATCACACCCTGTTTTACCAAATGTGTATATAACACAGAAAACGCTGTTTCCAGGCCAACAACACCAAAGGCGCTGTCGGAAAGGCCTCTGTTTTTTTCCTGAATACTGTGAGGCGCATGATCGGTTGCGATCATGTCGATGGTACCGTCTGTAATACCTTCTAAAAGCGCGTGCCTGTCCTGCGCATCACGCAAAGGCGGATTCATTTTAAAACGACCATCCTCCTGCAAAAAGCTGTCATCCATGACCAGGTAGTGGGGTGCGGTTTCGCAGGTCACATCCACTCCCCTATTTTTTGCATCCCGGATCATTGCAACGCTCTCAGCGGTGGAAATATGGCAGACATGATACTTGCAGCCCGTTTCTTCAGCCAGGCGAAGATCCCGTTCGATCTGCACATACTCGCTGGCACTGGATATTCCTTTATGACCGTGATTTTGGGCATAAACACCATCATGAATATAACCGCCACACAGCAAGCTATTGTCCTCACAGTGCGCCGCAATCAGCCTGTCGCTGTTTTTGGCAAGTATCATGGCTCTGCGCATCATATCCTCGCTCTGAACGCCCCTGCCGTCGTCAGAAAAGGCAATGACAGACGGTGCCATCTTCTCCATATCCGCAAGCTGCTCACCTTTTTGAGCAACCGTGATGGCCCCATACGGATAGATATCGATCACTGCCTGCTTCCGAATCAAACTCAACTGCTGCTCCAGGTGTGAGACACTGTCCGGAACGGGATTAAGATTGGGCATCGTACAAACTGAAGTATATCCCCCGGCTGCCGCTGCCCGCGATCCGGTTGCAATGGTTTCTTTATAAGAAAAACCCGGCTCTCGGAAATGCACATGCACATCACAAAAGCCGGGAAAAACAACATATTCATTAAAATTGGAAGAAAGGGCCTCCTCAACGGGAGCACCAACAGAAAAAAAAGCATCACGGGAGCAGCCGATAAAGTTCTTCTTTTCAACATGCATCATCGTTTCCCCCTGTATCAATTTATCTTTGCAAGTATAGCATATCGGATCGTGTTTTGTCAAACACATTTACGGATTATTTTATAATAATTATATGACACAGCCGGATCGTTTCATCCGGCTGTGTCATATAATTCATTTGTATCCAAATCCCGGTAGGGATATGCCCGTTCCCAGCCATTATCCGTCTTTTTCAGAGTGCTGCGATGTTCGCTTAATAACCGAACAATATCATATACATCTACCCAAATTTCCGACAAACATTCCTTTTGTGATTCGTCAAAAATCAGCTGCATACCAAAATGCAGGTGCACCGCAGTGATGTTATTAACATTTTCTTGATCCGAATAGCCTGTACGGCCCATAAAGCCGATCAAATCGCCCGCCTGGACAATATCCCCCTCCTGTAACCCCGGCGCAAAGGGATGATCCTTTTGCAGATGTGCATAATAATAGTATCTCTTGGAATCAAAGGAACGAATTCCAATTCGCCAGCCACCGTACCGGTTCCAGCCCATTGCCTCGATCACGCCGCCTTCTACCGCAACAATAGGGGTACCAAGGGAGCCCATGATATCATTGCCCAAATGCTTTCTGCGAAAACCAAAGGATCGGCTGTTTCCAAAATCAGCGCAGTGACTGTAACCGTAGCCGGCTGCAATCGGAGAAAAAGCCTTGAGTCCATATTTACAAACAGAAACACCTTCCTTTTCAATGCAATAGCTGCCCATCAGTCCACCCAGGACTGCACTGTAAGCGCGGTGATAATAGTCATAGTATTGGTAAAGTGATCCAAGCAGTTCTTCAGCAGACCGATCCGTCATCAGGTCATTGGAGGCCTTCTTTACCGATGCCAATGGACATTTTCCGCCGGTTCTGCAAGCCGCAACAGACAAAATATCGATCCAACTGATATGCTTCTCCGTATCAAAGCTTTTTATATCTTCCTGCATGGCATAGCGCAGTGATTCATAGGGCACATCAAAGCTGACCCAACGAATCGGTTCTGCCCGGACTGGAATGACGAAGCATAATACAACTGCCAACATAATGCAAATTCGCCGTGACACACCATTCACCTCAGTGATAGAATGTGGCACGGCAAAGAAAATATGCAGGGTAATTATTTCAAGTCCCGTTGAATACCGGCGGCAATTTGATACACATCTTCCATTGACTTGATGGCAGATATCTTTTCTTTATAATAGTTGCTGTGGGAAACGCCACGCAAATACCAGGCAAAGTGCTTTCTGGCCTCCAGGCAGGCAATATGTTCACCCTTATCCTCTTGGGCCAATTCAAACTGACGCACCGCAACCTCTACGCGTTGGGAAAGAGGCGGTCTTCCGGAGTATTCACATCCGTTCACAGCCGCAGAAACCTCCGCAAAAACCCAGGGATCTCCAAAGCTGGCACGGCCAACCATCAATCCGTCAGCACCGGTCCATTTCAGGCACTTCACAGCAGAAGCTCCGTCCATAACATCTCCGTTTGCAATCACCGGTATGGCACACTGCTGCTTTACTTTTGCGATCATATCCCAGTCGGCTGTTCCGGAATAAAGCATGCTTCGTGTGCGACCGTGTACCGTCAGCATAGCTGCGCCACTGTCTTCCATTCTTTTAGTGAAATCCAACACATTGATGCTGCCTTTATCCCAGCCCAAACGGCATTTCACCGTTACCGGTACATCCACCGCAGCCGTCACGGCTCTGACGATTTCAGCCGCCAATTCCGGTGTGCGCATCAAACCGCAGCCATCACCGGAGTTCGCAATTTTCGGCATTGGACATCCCATATTGATGTCAATAAAATCACAACCGGAAATACGCAAAGCAAGCTGTGCAGCCTGTGCCATAATTTGCGGATCATTTCCAAAAATCTGTGCGCCGCATACACTGCCTTCATTTTTCCGAAGCAATGCTGCGCTTTTCTTATCCTGATACACCAGTGCTCTGGATGAAACCATTTCTGTCACCGTCACATTGGCCCCCTGCTCAGCGCACACAGTACGAAAGGCCCAGTCCGTCACACCAGCCATAGGTCCAAGAAACAACGGCGCAGGAATATCATAAGCACCTAATTTCATGCCAGTCACCTCCAACGGGAGGCATTATAGCACGATTAGACAAATTACGCAAGTCAAAGAAACAGTGAGCACACCCAAACGATCCCTGTAAGCAGCGCGCCGGCACAAGCCCCGGCAATAAACCTATAAAATACATCACGGCTTTGATGTTTTTGGGGCTGCTGAATTAACTTCTTTGCCTCACGAAGAAGCACATCATCTGTAACCGCCTGTTTTGACACCGCATCATCCGACAGAATAAAAATTGCCTGATCAAACAGATCCTTTTCCGGGTTGTGAACCACGATCACCTGTTTGGATACGCCTTTTACCATTCCGCTTCCCCTCCTTATATGGAAAGGTTACCCATTTCTGCGCAAATCATACCGATTTGGATATATCTTGCATTTTTGCAGTGTTTGGGATATAATACAGAAAGGAAAGGTGGTATCTATATGGATGAAATGCAAAACCAACAATCCCGTCCAATCAATCCACGACGCAGAAAACGCACAAAAATGGATATTTTCAAAGAGTCCTATCTTCCGGTCATTCTCGCCGGACTGACTCTTGTCTTTGTACTGATCTGTATTATCGGCGCCATCGTTCAGGGCGCTCAACGGAAAAAGCTTGCAGAGGAAGCCGAGATCCAGGCCTCCATTGACGCCCAGCAGGAGCAGGAACGAATCACCGCTGAGGCCTCCAACATTCTCTCCACTGCAACAGCCTATGCCGCGAACTATGATTTCGACAAGGCAATCGAAACCATCGAAAGCTTTTCCGGAAAGCTTGAAGAGTTTCCTCAACTGTCGGCTACTTTACAGCAGTATCGTGACACAAAAGCAAACATGGTGGTATGGGATGATCCCGGAAACGTGCTGAACCTATCTTTTCAGCTTTTGATTGCAGACCCTATTCGGGCATTTGCCGATGAAAACTATGGTCGATCCTATAATCGTAATTTTGTAACCACTGAGGAATTCCGTTTTATATTGGAACAGCTTTATCGCAACGGATATGTGCTGGTAAGCCTTGATGATATTGTAGAACTGACCGAAACAGAGGAAGGCACCGCCTATGCCCCGAAAGCATTGTATTTACCTGTGGGCAAAAAGCCGCTGATCCTAACTCAAACTCATGTGAATTACAACATTTTCATGACAGACGGTGACGGAGACAAGCTGCCGGACAAAAACGGTGCAGGTTTTGCCAGTAAGCTGATCGTGGATGCCAGCGGTAACCTGCAAAATGAGTATATCGACCGCGACGGCAACACCCTTACCGGTGAATACGATCTTGTTCCCATTTTAAATAGCTTTATAAAGTCTAATCCGGACTTCTCCTACCGGGGTGCCAAAGCCATCATTGCGGTCACAGGCTACGATGGACTGTTCGGCTACCGGACCAATTCCGAAGCAAAGCAGTGGCTGGGAGATGACGCCTACCTCCAACAGATCGAAGGTGCCAAACGAATTGCCCAAGCCCTGCGTGAAGACGGATACGACATTGCCTGTTACACATTTGAAAATGTAGGCTACGGAGATATGAGCCTGACACAAATGCAATACGATCTTCAAAAATGGAATGACGAGGTCGTTCCGATTTTGGGTACTGTTGATATCATGGCTTTTGCGCAGATCAGTGACATCGGTGACCAGTCTCCCTATTCCGGGGAAAAGTTTGATGAGCTGATGCGTTCCGGTTTCCGATACTATTTAGGTTTTTGCCAGGACGGTGCTTTATGGGCCGACACCCAGCCAAACTACTTCCGTCAGGCCAGAATTTTAGTAACCGGCTCTAATCTGCAATATAACCCCCAATGGTTTGAGGGGATTTTAGATCCTGTGCAAGTACTTTCCAATACCCGTGGCGATATCCCTCAATAATCATTTACGGCGAGTCTTCAAAAAGAAGACTCGCCGTAATCGTATATATCAGGCCAGGATAGCCTTATGGAATACCTTCTTGCCCTTGCGAATCTTTACGCCATCGCAAAGCATCTGCTGGGTCACTGCAAAGGTGTGATCCGGTACTTTTTCATCATTGACAAACACACCACCCTGCTGAACCAGCCGACGGGCTTCACCGTTGGATCCGGCAAGCTTGCAGGCAACCATCAGATTCAAAATACCAATTTTTCCACCCACAAGCTGATCCTGCGTGATCTGTGTGGTAGGCATATTGGCATCGTCACCACCGCCAACGAACAAAGCCTTGGCTGCTGCCTGGGCTTTATCCGCTTCCTCCTGGCCATGGACCAGCTTTGTCAGCTCGTACGCCAGGATCTCCTTTGCTGTGTTAAGCTGGGCATCCTTCCAGCTATCCATCTCGTTGATCTGCTCCAGGGGCAGGAAAGTCAGCATACGGATGCACTTCAGAACATCAGCATCCTCTACATTTCGCCAGTACTGGTAGAAATCAAAGGGTGTCGTCTTGTTGGGATCCAGCCAAACAGCACCCTTTGCGGTCTTACCCATCTTCTTGCCCTCGGAGTTCAGAAGCAGAGTAATTGTCATTGCATGAGCATCCTTGCCCAGCTTTCTGCGAATCAGCTCTGTACCGCCCAGCATATTACTCCACTGGTCATTGCCGCCAAACTGCATATTGCAGCCGTAATTCTGGTACAGATAGTAAAAATCGTAGGACTGCATGATCATGTAGTTGAATTCCAGGAAGGAAAGGCCCTTCTCCATACGCTGCTTGTAGCACTCGGCCCGAAGCATATTATTCACAGAGAAGCAGGAGCCTACCTCACGGAGCACATCCACATAATTCAAATCCAGCAGCCAGTCGGCGTTATTGACCATCTGCGCCTTGCCCTCACCAAATTCGATAAAACGCTCCATCTGCTTTTTGAAGCAGGCACAGTTATGGTCGATGGTCTCCTTGGTCATCATCGAACGCATATCCGTCCGGCCGGACGGGTCACCGATCATTGCGGTGCCACCACCAATGAGGGCAATGGGCTTGTTGCCAGCCATCTGCAGCCGCTTCATCAGGCACAGAGCCATAAAATGGCCAACGTGCAGCGAATCGGCAGTAGGATCAAAGCCAATGTAAAATGTGGCTTTTCCGGTGTCGATCATTTCACGGATCTCTTCTTCATTGGTAACCTGCGCAATCAAGCCACGGGCAACCAGTTCGTCATAAAGCTTCATATTCATTTCCTTTCTTATTCAGGTTTTTATTCTAAAAACGCCCTCTGTCCCTTATTGGGACAGAGGGCGTATAAATACGCGGTACCACCTCTGCTTCAGCAGAGCCTCACAGCACTGCCCTCACAGCGTTTAAAAAACGCATCGCGATATCGGGCGAACCCGTCCTTCCCTACGCTTTATTCAGGAAGGCCACTCCGGAACGTACTTGGGCATTGCGCTTACTGCCTCTCACCTGCCGGCAGCTCTCTTCAAATCACACAAAGCTTACTCTTTCCTTCAAAGTGTTCAATATACTTCTGTATCCTAACAAATGAATACGATTTTGTCAAGTACGGCATAGGAGCATTTCTTCCGCACTCTTCAAGGTATTTTCTGTAATGACAGCACCGCCTATGATCCGGGCAAGCTCCTGTTTGCGGCCATCCAAGTCGAGGGGGGTTACGGTGGTATATGTCCTGCCCTGTCGTTCTTCTTTCGCAATCAGCAAATGGGTATCGCCAAATGCCGCAAGCTGCGGCAAGTGAGTTACACACAAAACCTGCTTGTTTTTTGCCACACTGCGAAGCTTTTCAGCAACCTTCTGTGCTGCTCTGCCGGATACACCGGTGTCCACTTCATCAAATACTAACGTTTGCACCCAGTCCTGCTGAGCCAGCACATTCTTCATTGCCAGCATAATTCTGGCAAGTTCACCGCCCGATGCAACCTTGCTCAAAGGCTTTAACGCCTCACCGGCATTGGCAGACATATAAAAGGCCACTTGGTCTGCACCGTTTGCAGAAAGCTCGATCTCAGAGAACTGACAGGAAAACTGCACCCGGGGCATATCAAGCTGAGAAAGCTCCGACAGTATTTTTTCTGACAGCACGGCAGCTGTACTTTTTCTGCTGTTGCGAAGCTCCATTGCAGCCGCTACAGCCGCCTGCTCCGCCTTATCGCACTTGCTCTTCAACCGTTCCATATGATCATCGGCAAATTCGATCTCATCCAGCTCCTGCTTAGCCTGATCCAGATATTGCAAAATATCCTCGCAGGTAGCGCCGTACTTGCGCCGCAAACGGTGAATGACGTCCAATCTGCTTTCGATCTGTTCCAGCTCATCTGCGGAATAAGAAAGCTCATCCCGGGCATCACGCACCTCTTCAGCAGCATCCTGTACCTGATACATCAGATCCGAGATTTTTTCACGAAGTCCGTCGAAGGCATCGGTGTATTTCTGTAACCTGGCAAGCTCCCGTTCCGCTTGCTGCAGCAGACTTGCGGCACCGTCCGAATCGTCTCCGCCATAGAGGCATTCCACCGCCGTATTCATTCCGTCACTGACTTTTTCCGCATTTTGCAGCAGCTTTCTACGCTGATCCAATGCTTCATCCTCGCCCGGCTGCAGCTCTGCCTTGGATATTTCGTCAATTTGATAGCGAAATGTCTCCATTCGGCGCAGCTTCTCGCCTTCATCCATTGTCAATCGTTGGATCTCCCGGCGAAGAACCGTCAATGCCTCATATTTTTCAGCATAATTCCGCAATAAATCATCATTACCACCGTAGGCATCTAAAAACTGCAGATGGTTTGCTTCATCAAACAGCGAAGCCGAATCGTGCTGGCCATGAATATTGATCAGTTGCAATCCCAATTTTCGAAGGGCCGAAACATTGATCAATGTTCCATTAACACGGCATACATTTTTACCGTCCAAATGAACTTCCCGCATAATCACGGTTTCCGGATCGTATTCCACCGCGTTTTCTTCAAACCAGGAAAGCTTCGGTACATCGGTAAAAACTGCACGGACTGTTGCTTTGTCACTGCCGGTACGAATCATATCCCGGTAAGCTCGCTCACCTAAAATCGCACTGATACCGTCAATGATAATGGATTTACCGGCACCGGTCTCGCCGGTCAGAATGTTAAAGCCCTTATGAAAAGATATATCTGCACATTCAATGACTGCTATGTTTTCAATATGCAAAAGACTGAGCACAACTATGCCCTCCTGTTTATCTGCCTATCAGGCTCCTGATTTCACCGCAGAACAACGCTGCGGCATTATTATCACGCATCACGACCATGACCGTATCATCACCGGCCAAAGTGCCGATCACAGTACTCATATTCATGGCATCAATGGCAGAACCGGCAGCAGATGCCAATCCGGGCAAGGTTTTAATGACAATTATATTTTGAGCATAATCAAATTTTACAACACATTCTCTGAAAATGGTATTTAATCTGCCTGTAAAATTGCTGTCAATTTCATTAGCTGCAGCGGCGGTATACCGATATGTTCCCAAGCTTGTCAGCTCTTTGACAATACGAAGCTCCTTAATATCACGGGAAATCGTTGCCTGTGTTCCGCGAAAACCTTCCTGCTGCAATTCATCTAAAAGCTGTTCTTGTGTTTCAACATTTTTTGTGGAAATGATTTCCAATATTTTAGCCTGTCTTTGCGTTTTCATATTATACTCCTCAGTTACCTGAATTTAGAGTTCACGACATCATAAAAGCTTCTGTTTTTTAAGCGCACAAGCTTTGTCATCAGCTTCGACTTGCGAACCGTGATTACATCACCCATGTTGATTTTGGTGGTCTTCCCTCCGTCCACAGACAAAAATGCGCTGCGCCGGGCATTATGTGTCAAACCAACAGTAATGATACGATTTTCTGAAGCAACGATACACCGGCTTCCAACCTCATGGGCGCATACAGGGGTGATTAAAATGCTGTTAGCATCCGGTTCCACAATAGGCCCTCCGGCAGACAGGCTGTAGGCGGTTGAGCCTGTGGGAGTCGCAACGATCACACCATCTCCTCCACATTCCAAAGCCTGTACACCGTCACATTCTACCTTCAAATGAACGATCCGGGCAACTGCGCCTTTTGTGATGGCCGCATCATTTAAGCAAATATCATGAAAAATAATATCCCGGTCGCGGTGGACGGTCACATCCAGCATCATACGGCTGTCAATGAAATACTCACCTTGCGCAATGCGGGCAAGCTCCGACAGTTCTGTACTTTCCAGCTCGGCCATAAAACCCATAGTACCAATATTAACGCCTAAAATCGGAATTCCCAGCCGAGTGGCTGCCTTAGCCATATGCAAAATGGTACCGTCACCGCCAAAGCAGACAACCATATCCGCTGTGGGAAGTTCGCGGTCCAGGCGGTAGAAACGCAGATCCCGGGGTAATTCATAGGCGCGATCCACCTCAAACGGAAGACAAAGGCGTACTTCCAAACCGGATTGAACCAGAATACGCATTGCCTCACGAACCGTCTGAAAATTTCGGTCACGATATGGATTGGGTGTTAAAATAACCTTTTTCATGATATCACCCCTTTAATGTTTCATGGGCCTGCTGAACAACCACGGAAGAATCGACCTGAATTCCAGGTACATCCGCCAGGGTCAAGTGTGCCAGGAACTCAATATTCCCCTCGGGTCCCTTTACAGGAGAAAAGGTCAATCCCAAAACACGAACCCCCAGTTCCTTTGTCAGGGCAAGAAAATCATCCAATACCTCTTTATGGACAGCAGGATCACGCACAACACCCTTCTTCCCCACCTTTTCCTTGCCGGCTTCAAATTGGGGCTTGATCAAGCAAAGGATCTGCCCACTTTCCGGCTTCAAAAAAGATTTGATGACGGGCAAAACGATCCTCAGAGAAATAAAACTGACATCCACAACGGAAAGATCCAACTGTTCTCCAAGCTGCTCCGGTGTAACATACCGCACATTGGTACGTTCCATCACCACCACACGGGGATCAGAACGAATCTTCCAATCCAACTGTCCGTAGCCTACATCGATAGCAAAAACTTTTTTGGCACCTTTTTGCAGCAAGCAGTCGGTGAAGCCACCGGTGGAAGCACCGGAATCACTGCACACAAAACCGGTGGGGTCAACGCCAAAGTCCCGCAGTGCCTTTTCAAGCTTCAATCCGCCTCTGCTCACATAGGGACAGCTTGTGCCACGAACTTCTATGGCAACATGTTCTTCATAGGAAACGCCGGGCTTATCGGCCTTTTGCCCATCCACATAAACATTGCCGCTCATAATAATAGCCTGGGCCTTTGTTCTCGACTCCGCATACCCTTGCTCTACAAGAAGTACGTCCAGTCTCTTTTTAATTTTCACAGGAACGCACCTCCATAATTCGCTTTGCGACAGACATCCCATCCAGTCCGTAATGCTCATACAGTTTCTTAACACTGCCGTGGGTGACAAATCTGTGACCCAAATTCACACAATCCACACGACATTCCGGGAAATGATCATATAGTGCCTTTGCAAGGGTGCTGCCAATTCCGGAGTTTGCGCAGGTTTCCTCCAAAATCACAAAATGACTTGAATGTGATGCGGACATGATCTGTTCAACCGGCAGCGGTGCAACCGTCAGTAAACGAACGACCGTTGCCTCGACACCTTGCTGATGCAAAACATCAGCCGCGTCCATAGCATTTTGAAGCAAGGTACCATAGGTGATCAAGGTAACATCCGTGCCTAATCTATGAACAGATATGCCACCGTCTGTACCAAAACAGTTTTGCCAGGCACTATCCTGATAGCATCGGTCTCCTCCACGGGGGTAACGGACAGCAACCGGTCCTTCACAAATCTCTACAGCCCAGTGAAGCATATCCGAAAGCTCACGGCAGCTTGCCGGACACAATATCGCAAGCCCCGGCGCATGCCGAAGAAAGCCTACATCAAAAATGCCATGATGTGTCTCTCCGTCTTCTCCCACTAAGCCAGCACGATCGATGGCGAACACCGTATGCAGATTCAGCATGCAGATATCCTGCAAAATCATATCATAGCTGCGCTGTATAAAGGTAGAGTACAGCGCAACGACCGGAATCATCCCCTGCTTGGCAAGGCCACCGGCCATTGAAACAGCATGCTCTTCTGCTATACCTACATCATACAGGCGGTCAGGATACTGTTTCATATATTCCAACAGACCTGTGCCTCCGGGCATAGCAGCGGTGATGGCGCAAAGCTGCGGCAGCTTTTGCGCAAGCTCGCACATGGTCTGACCAAAAGTTTGTGAAAAAGTAATTTGTTCAGACTCAGGTGTCATGCCGCTTTCCGGATCAAATTTTCCAACACCGTGAAATTTTCTGGGGTTCTCTTCCGCAGGCTTATAACCATGGCCCTTATGGGTCAATACATGCAAAACCACCGGTTCATTCATGGCTTTTGCATTTTGCAGAAGCTCAATAAGCTGCTCAACGTCATGACCGTCAGCAGGACCCAAATAGGTAAAGCCCATGCTCTCAAAAATCGTCGCCGGAATAAGCATCCTTCGAATCCAATCCTTAATGGCTCGGGATGCCTTATAGAGCGTTTGTCCACCGGGAATATGGTTTAAGACATTTCTGTAACGCTGCTTTATGCCAAGGTATTTTGGTTTTGCACGAAGATTTCTCAAATGATATGCCATGCCGCCTACATTGCGGTCGATAGACATTGCATTGTCATTGAGAATAATGATCATCGGTTCACCGCTGACCGCGGCATCATTTAACCCCTCATAGGCCATACCGCCGGTAGCAGCGCCATCGCCAAGAAGCGTGATAACATTGTAATCCTGCTTCAATACGGTCCGCGCACGGGCCATTCCGAGAGAAATGGACACGGAACTGGAGGCATGACCGGCAACAAAGGCATCTGTATCACTTTCACTGGGCTTTGGAAAACCAGCCATGCCTCCGAACTGGCGCAAAGCGTCAAAATCCGCCTGGCGGTCTGTGAGCAGCTTATGCACATAAGACTGATGACCCACGTCAAATACCAGGCGGTCTTTGTGCGTGTCGAAAACAGTTTCAATGGCAACCGTTAACTCCACAACACCTAAATTGGATGCAAGATGGCCGCCTGTTTTAGCAACCCGGGAAATCAAAAATTCCCTGATCTCCTGACACAGGGCAGTTCTTTCAGCTTCATTTAATTTTACAAGGTCCTGATGGCCGTATATATGCTCTAATATTGCCATACAAACACAACCTAACTGTTTATTTCTTTTTCTTCATCAGATCCGGTAAATGATGGAACATCCAAATGATTTTTCCAACAGTTGACACGATCTGCGTGCAGGAACCAATCGCGACAGTCTTACCAATAGCCTTGCCGCCCACCGTCAAGCCGGCAACAAGCGCAGACATTCCAAGCATTACAAGCTGACCAACGCTTCCGGAAAAATGAACGATAAGCTGAGCGGCAATAGATGCCGAAGCCGAACCGGATACAACGCCGCAAATATCACCCACAACATCATTACAGATGGAGCTGACCCGCTCGGCATTACGTAAAAGCGCAATTGCCTCCTGAGCTCCGGTCACCTTCCGTGCCGCCATAGAATGAAAAGGCTTTTCATCGGCAGAGGTAACTGCCACGCCCACAATATCAAAAACGATACCAATAAAAATAATGACCAGCAGGATCACAAACGCAACCCCAACAGAGCTGACGGACATCAGCTCATTGGATGCAAAGGATATGGTACCGGATATCACAATAGTAATAATAAAAATGGTGACGACCCAACGGATCGTCTTATTGCGTTCTTTCTTTGACGCAGCAGGGTCGGACTTTGACACGATCGTCTGCTCCTTTTAAATATACTCAATGACGGCAGCAGGCAGGATAAATCTTACGGCTTAGGTCGGGTTGGTTTTCCCCGGGCAGAACCTGCCGTTGCCGTACAGGCCGTTTCCGTTTGATCTGTCCGTTCAAGTGTTGCCAAAAAATGAATACCCGATTGCCACTTAGTCCGTACTGTAATCCCCTGCCTGCCCAGTTACGACAGCCTAGGTGTTTTCCACCGCAGAGCGTTCCGGTTCTTAGCCTCTTTTGCAAACATGGTTTCCAGGAGCAATAGCAAAAATTGTCTGCGCACAACAAATTCTTGCATGTTCCCCTTTCCCCGCATGCTCACTCAAGGCAGGCTACACTGCACGCAGCACGTGATTCTGCGCACCGCCTTGCAGGTTCATACCCGGCTCGTACGCGAATGGGCCTCCGATGCCGGAGATCTTACCATCGTCGCACAATACCGGGTCTCCACGGAAACCGGGTCGTATACTCCATGCCATTGGAGTGCGCCCGGGATCCTTAACCCCCAGCACCCACCCTAAACTGGGCGTAAAAAGCAGGCACAAGGGACTTCACCGATATGCCCTTCATAGGATTTTTAGGCCCTACCTGGGAACCGGTCGTTCTGACTAGGATACTGCACCGTCACAGTGAATATTATCACAGAATTCGTGAATATTCAAGGGTTAAAGGCAAGATTTATTCATCGTTTATAAATAATTCATCATATTTCCTGTTCCACAACAAAAAATCGGGTGTGAAACACACCCGAAAAAGTTACTTGTTTTCTTTAAACAACAGCTTGCTTCCAACATAATTGATCAGCACCACGATAATGGAAAGCAGTACTTTCATGAAATTGCCATTCCAGTGCAAAATATCCACAGTCAGGAAAATCAGTCCGGCTTCAATCAGACCGGAACCTATGCGGCAGCCAACAAAACCGATCAGTTCGGGAACAACAACCTTGGAGGACCAGTCATTACTTTTAAAAACGAAAGGCTTATTTGTCAAAAAAGCAAAGGCTACCGCCACCGACCAGGAAACCGCCGTGCTAACTGTGGCGGAAAAATCAGCAATGTTATACAATGGAAAATATACGATCCAGTTTACCGCCGTGGTAAGCACACCGAAAACCAAATACATCACAATATCCCAATGATCATTTATAAGCTTTCGAAGTTTTGCGATCATAAAAACCCCTCCAATCTGCTATACTTTACCACAACACGCTCATTTTTGCAATAAAAACTCATTTGGAATTTTTGCATAAATACCAGTACAACATTATCGGTATGTTTGTATGGATTGCGAATTGAATTTCGATCAAGTATTCGCTATTATTATATCGATAAAACAAAACGGAGTGATGAATATGAAAGTAGCATTTTTTGACACAAAACCTTATGACATCCCTGCCTTTGATAAATACATTGAAGGAACCGACATTACAATTAAATACTTTGAACCCCATTTAAACGAAGATACCGTTTCCCTGGCAAACGGCGCAGACTGTGTATGTATTTTTGTCAACGATACCGTAAACAAAGCTGTGGTTGATCAGCTTTATGAAATGGGAGTTCGAATGATCGCACTCAGATGTGCCGGTTTTAATAATGTTGATACAAGAGCTTGCTTTGGAAAGATTCATGTTTTCCGCGTACCGGCCTATTCCCCTTATGCCGTTGCCGAACATTCCATGGCACTGCTTCTCAGTTTGAATCGCCATATCAACCGGGCATACATTCGAACCAGGGATTTTAATTTCAGTCTCTCCGGATTGACCGGCTTTGATCTTCACGGAAAGACTGTAGGAATTATCGGAACCGGTAAAATCGGCAAAATATTCTCCGATATCTGCAAGGGTTTCGGAATGAACATTCTTGCATATGACAAATATCCCAATCCTGATCTGGATTTAAACTATGTGACGCTGCAAGAGCTTCTAAAGCAGTCCGATGTGATATCTCTGCACTGTCCCCTGACAGAAGACTCGCATCATATAATCGACAGAAGTGCCGTGGAACAAATGAAAAACGGCTGCGTAATCATCAACACCTCCCGTGGCGGTCTGATCGATACCGACGCACTGATTGATGGCATAAAATCCGGAAAGATCTACGGCGCCGGTTTGGATGTTTACGAAGAGGAAGGCGATCTGTTCTATGAAGACTTTTCCGGTCACGTTATCCAGGACGACACATTGGTCAGACTGATCGCAATGCCCAATGTCATTGTAACTTCGCACCAGGCATTTTTAACAAACGAAGCACTGGACAATATTGCCAATACAACCGTCTCTAATATTCAGAAATTCTTTGCCGGTGAGTTAAATCCGGAAACGGAAGTTTGTTATCACTGCAGCCGAAAAGAAGCCTGCCGCAAAGAACGGCATCAGAAATGCTTCTAAAAAATGCCCCCTGCAATGGCTTTACATTGCAGGGGGTAGTCATTTATAAGCCAAGTGTCTCGCCTACCAGGATGAATACGATTCTTCCTGTGGGGCGGCAGTGCCGTGTGATCACGATTTGGTTGCAAATACAGCTTTCACTTTTACAATCAGCACAAGAACCTGTAACAGAACAGGGGTTTTTCTTCATAAACCGCTGTTGATTCATTGGTGCAGCCACAGTCCGGGCACGACGGACCGCCGCCTCCAGATCATCCTCCACCTTATTCATGCCGGCAATCACCAAAACCTTTTCCGGACCATAGATGGTTGCAGCAACCCGGTTGCCTGTACCATCGATATTAACCATCTGTCCGTCCAGACTCAAGCCGTTGGCTCCGGTTAGAAATACATCGCAAAACATGCAAGCCTTTTCAAGCTCTGTCCGCTCCTGCTGTGTTTTGGCAGCAGAACGGTCAATGGCTTTAAAATCACCGTTTTTTACCGCGTCGATCAGACCGATCTGTTCGGCCGACATAGCACCGCCCCAGCCAACGCTGGCGCCTTGGGGAATCAGCTCCAAAGCTTTCGCCAGGGCTTCTTCCTTGGTTTGGCAGTAATAGGCATCAAAATGCCGGCTTTGCAGATTTTTAACCAGCACTTCGCCACGTTTATCATAATAACGCTGTATCGGTGTGATCATTGCTTTTCCTCCTTTATTGCTCCAGCAAGTGCTCCAACGCAGCCAGCTTCAGACAGGTGCAGAAAACATCCATTGCTTTTTCCAATTCTTCAACCGGCGGAAGACTGGGCGCAATCCGAATATTGCGATCCCGGGGATCCACGCCATAGGGATAGGTGGCTCCGGCAGGTGTCATTTCAACGCCGGCTTGCTTGCAAAGCTCAAGGGCACGTTTTGCTGTGCCGGGCATTGTGTTCAGACTCACAAAATAACCACCCTTGGGCTCATTCCATTCGGCAAATCCACAGGGTAAAATCAGTCTATGCAACGCTTCAGAAACCACACGGAATTTCGGTGCCATAATTTTTGCGTGACGGCGCATAATCTCAAGGGTATGGGCTTTATCCTTCAGATAGCGGATATGGCGCAATTGATTGATCTTGTCATTGGAGATCATCTGCACACTGAAAAGCTTTGTAAAATGCTGAATATTCGCCTCAGATGCCGCCATCACCGAGATACCGCTGCCAGCAAAGGTGATCTTGGAGGTGGAAGCAAATTCATATACCATATCGGGATTTCCGGCAGCCTCACACATAGAAATAATATCCGGGAAAGGCTTATATTCACCCCGGAATTCATGGACACAGTAGGCGTTATCCCACATAATCGCAAAGTCCGGCGCTGCGGGCTTCAAGTTGGCAAAACGGGCCAGGGTCTCCTCCGAGTAGATAATACCGTCAGGATTGGAGTATTTGGGCACGCACCAAATCCCCTTTACCTGAGGATCCTGCACATACTGTTCCACCTGATCCATATTGGGACCATCCCAGGTCATATCCACGGTGATCAGCTCAGCGCCGAAAAATTCGGCAACACGGAAATGACGGTCATATCCGGGACTGGGGCAAAGAAATTTGATTTTTTCTTCTCTACACCAGGGCCGTGGGCTGTGCAGCAGACCGTGGGTATAGGCACGGGATATCACATCAAACATCAAATTCAGGCTGGATACACTGCCGACAAAGGTCTGCTCAGGCTTGCATCCAAGCATATCCGCCCAGTACTCTCTGGCACACTTGATACCGGCAAGCTCACCATAGTTACGGGTATCAACACCGTCAACGATGCAGTCTTCAGCTTCCGTTAAAATCGTCAGCAAGCCGCTGACGGTATCAAGCTGCTTTTTTGAGGGCTTGCCACGGGCCATATTCAGTGACAGTTTTTGTGCTTTACACTGCTCAAAAAAAAGCTTTTCCTTTTCATATTCCCGTTGCAGCTCGTCTTTGGTAAGCTTATAGTATGCAGGCATGGAAATCATCCTCTCCACTATACGATTTTATTTATTCTTATTATAGTCTTTTTATTATGATTTTGCAATCATATTGTCGATGTTTCTGCGATTTATCATTTATTCGTGATTTTGACATAATATTTTTTGTACAATACTACGAATTTATATGGTTTCACACCTTGCATTTTCCGATGTCATAGAATAAAATGAAGGACATATATTTGAAATCGGCATATATCCAGTGGAAAGGATCGATGAATATGAGCAACTATCTGAATGTACCGGAACTATTTGGCAGTGATGTGTTTAACGAAACTGTTATGGAACAGCGGTTGCCTCAGCAAACCTATAACGCCTGGAAAACCTGTATTCAAACCGGCACGCCGCTGCAGCTTCCGGTGGCGAATGAAATCGCCAGTGCCATGAAGGACTGGGCAATCGAAAAAGGGGCCACCCACTATACGCACTGGTTTCAGCCCATGACCGGCATTACCGCCGAAAAACACGACAGCTTCATTGAACCGGTGGAAAAAGGAAAGGTCATTATGTCTTTTTCCGGGAAAGCGCTGGTCCGGGGTGAACCGGATGCATCCTCCTTCCCCAACGGCGGTCTTCGCGCTACCTTTGAAGCCCGTGGTTATACAGCCTGGGATCCTACAGCCTTTGCCTTTGTCCGTGATGGCAGCTTATACATCCCCACCTGTTTCTTTTCTTACACCGGTGCGGCTTTGGACAAAAAGACCCCGCTTCTGCGATCTATCGACGAGGTATCCCGGGAAGCTGTGCGAATTTTGCGGCTTTTTGGAGATCAGCAGACTACAAGGGTCATTCCCTGTGTTGGTGCGGAGCAAGAATATTTTCTTTTACCCAAAAATCTCTATGCCCAGCGCGAGGATCTTCGTTTAACCGGACGAACCCTGTTTGGCGCGCTGCCCCCCAAGGGTCAGGAACTGGATGATCATTACTTTGGCACCATCCGCACAAGGGTCTCCAATTTTATGAAGGATCTGGATGAACAGCTTTGGAGACTTGGTATCCTTTCCAAAACAAAGCACAACGAAGCTGCTCCCTGTCAGCACGAGCTGGCACCAATTTATACCGACGCAAACAGTGCCTGTGATGCAAATCAGCTTGTGATGCAGATCATGAAAAAATGTGCCGCAAAGCACGATTTGGTCTGTCTGCTGCACGAAAAGCCCTTTAAGGGCGTTAACGGTTCCGGTAAGCATAACAACTGGTCCCTGGCCACAGATACTGGCAAAAACTTGTTTACGCCTGGAAAGACACCCAGGCAGAACGCCCAGTTTTTGATTTTCCTTGCCGCTTTTATCAAAGGTATTGATGAATATCAAGACTTTTTACGCGCCACAGTGGCCGGTGCCGGAAACGATCACCGTTTAGGAGCATGTGAAGCGCCTCCTGCCATTCTCTCCGTTTTTTTAGGTGACGAACTGGATGCTATTGTCCGCTCCATCATCGACGGCACGAATTACACAGAGCCCGGCAAAAGCGTCCTGCGCATTGGCGTGGATGTGCTGCCTTCCATCCCTCAAGATACTACGGACCGAAACCGTACCTCTCCCCTGGCCTTCACCGGTAATAAATTTGAATTCCGT
This sequence comes from Oscillospiraceae bacterium, assembly GCA_017435615.1. Taxonomy (GTDB): domain Bacteria; phylum Bacillota; class Clostridia; order Oscillospirales; family Oscillospiraceae; genus Faecousia. The sequence continues at coordinate 28,682 of JAFSET010000012.1, forward strand.
ATGGTCGGCTCTTCTCAATCTGTTGCCGGACCGAATATTGCACTGAATACCATTATGGCGGAAGAGCTGGGCCAAATTGCCGACGAATTGGAGCAGGCAGATCATTTTGACGATGCCCTCCAAAAGCTGGTATGCCGTATTTTGACGGAGCATCAGCGGATCATTTTCAACGGAAACGGCTATTCTCAGCAATGGACCGAGGAGGCTGAACGTAGAGGATTAAGCAATCTTCCTTCCACCGCCGATGCCTTGCCGGTTTATTTAAACGCTAAAAACATTGCGCTTGTATCCAGGCACGGCATTTTCACCCCGGAAGAATTCCGTGCACGATACGACATTTATATGCAGTCCTATAAAAAACTTGTGCATATCGAAGGCCGTACCGCTGTGGATATGGTGATGCACCAAATTCTGCCTGCCGCACTGCGATATACCAAATCCCTTTGTGACTGTGTAAACGCCAAGGCCGGATCCAACGCGTCACACCGGGCAGAGAGTGCGTTGATCCATCTTCTGTCAGAAAAAACCGATTCTTTGTATGGCCATTGTATAAAGCTGCAGCAGGAACTGGAAAGCATCCCGGTGGGCCTTGAAGAGGCTGTAAGCTTCTGCAAAAATGTGATCGTCCCAGAAATGGATGATATGCGCGCCGATGCCGACGCCTTAGAGCAGCTCACTGATAAATCCTGTTGGCCCTACCCCACTTATTCAGATCTTTTATACTACTGATATGAAAAACAGCCGCCCGGATGGGCGGCTGTTTTTCGGTTTGAACGATTGAAATCAGCTTTCAGAATTTGTTTTGTACGCCACAGCAGCAAGGTGGTAGCCGTACATTGCCTGAACCAGGTTTTTCAGCTCCACGGAAGCGCTGCCATTGTAATACATTCTGGTAATGTAGTCCATGGGGCTGTAGGTGACGGAAAGCTCACCGGTGCCATCATTGACAATAATGGTCACATCTTCATTCAGGTTCTGAGGATTAAAGCCGGCAACTGTCACAAAACAAATATATCCGTTCGTCTGAGGTGTAAGGGGTTCGCCATTTACAGTAAAGGTGTAGTTTCCAAGGTCTCCGGTGTACTTGAAATAGAAGTTGATAGACGTCTGGAACCAGTGCACCAGGGAACAGCCAAAGAAGTCAACATTCTCTGCATTGTCCGTCTGCTCAGCCTTGTTGTTATTTGCATCCAGTGCAGGCATCTCAGCCGGAGTAACCGGATCCAAATCCTTGTTGGCCAAATCGTCCATATTGTACTCAAAGTAGATCTGGGCATAGTTGCCGTAATTCAGCATTTCACGGACAAGTGTTTTTGTCTTCTCGGAGTATTCACCGTTCAGAATGTACTGTGCATATTCATAAACGGTGTAATCCTTCGTGGCAGTGCCGTTTTCCGGACTGTCGATCACAACATGGATGGCATCTGTCATCTGGCCGGAAGCAAGCGGAATAGAAGCTGTCGGATAATAGATATCCTTGTCTTCATCATATACCGTGTCCATACTCTGAACAGCATAGGTATAGGTCTTGCCCGCTACAGTAAATGTGACGGTCGCATCCTGCGTATACGCAGGATCGATCAGGAAGGTCTCACCAATGGAGTTTCCTAATGTTACGCCATAGCTGTACACAGGGAACGGCAGTTGGGCAATTTCCTCCTTGTGAACTTCGTTACAATTTGGGCAGAGCTGATGCTGAGTGCCGGGATCAGTAAAGCTGGGTTTCACATCCACGGTCCATTCGCCAAAATTATGGCCATTGGCAGACACAGTCGCTTGCGGAATTAAAACAGTATCACAAACAGCGCAATGAACACCCTCGGTCAGACCGGTTTCGGTACAGGTAGGTGCTACGGCAGCATCTGTAACCTCAGTGTGGCCTGTGGCAGGAATGACTTCCTCAAAGGTCTTGCCACAATTCATACAGGTACTGGTTGCAAGACCTGTAGTGGTACATGCCGGTTCTGTTATAATGCTCTGTGTGCCAACATTGTGGCCGTGCGCCTGCACATCCTCCAGCTTAATCTCGCCGCAGATGGAGCAAGTGTACTGGGTGTAGCCAGCGTGCTCACAGGTGGCTTCCACCTTTGCAGTCTGGACCCAATCGTGGGCACACAAGCCGGTGGTATAGTAGGTAGCGGATGTTGTGTTGGGAACACCAACGTACAAGAAAGTGTTTTCTTCTTTAATGCTGGAATTCGGTCCGTAACAGCTAAAGAACCGGTCAGAGGAAGAGGTATGGCTGTTGTTAAACATCAGGCGGTTACCGTACAAGCCATCCAACATCACACTATAGTGTCCGTCTGTCTCACCGTGAACGGTAATAGTAAAGGATGCCGCTTCATCCAATGTATCCTGAGAATTCAAAGAATTCTCTGAGTTGGAGGCACAGTACAGGAACTTATTCATAGCCAGATCCAGGAAAGCAAAGGATCCGATTTCATAGCCATGCTGAAGCTGGAATACTGCAATCTGATCCTGTGGCACAAACGTGATTGCACCTTCCGCATCGGGTGTAACAGGCGATGCGCCGCGGTCATCAGAAAGCTGCTTTTCGCTCATAGCATAGTAGTTACCATCTGTGTGCAGACCCACAATGATGTAGTTCTGGCCCACAACCAACTGATTTTGATTAGTTACTAAATGATAGGACATTGCCTGACCTTCTGCATTAAAATCTTCACGGCTATACAATGCGTAGAAGGTTGTATTCTCCGTCAGGGCCATAGTATTATTGTGGCCATCACCTTCCTCAGCAGAATAGATCACAGAAGGAGCAATCAGGGATTCGCTGTGGGGCAAGGTGACCCAACCAACAAATTTGGTGTAGCCCTCAGGCAATGTATCACTGGTGGGCTGAGGCATCTTGATGACGTTTTCATCCGCAGATACAGTTTGTGTCATCGTAGTGATGCCGTCCTCTACGAAGGTGGCCGTATACTCGGATGCATCTGCCTCTACCATCTTAAAGAAGTACAGCTCACGGTTGTAATCGCTGCGGATCGAGTAGTTTTTGAATGCACCGTTGGCATAAGAAATGGCACGGTCAGAAATGGACTCGGAAACCAACACAAAAGCAACAGATCCATCCTCATATTGGATGGCATACTCACCATCAGGAGTCACCGATGCGTCATTTTCAACATCCGCAAAGGTCCATGCCCAAGGTTCAGATCCGTTGTTGCCAAGGCTGGTAGAATCGGTACCCTTCAAATAGGCACCTTCAAAATTGAGCGCAATGCAGTTGGTTTTGTGCATATAGTATTCGATATTCCAGATAGGAACGGTCTCCGCATACTGGATCATCATCTCTGCACCGGTTCCCACAACGGTCACTTCAACTGCTGTGGGCTCAGAATCCACGTCGGTACCCAACGCGTAGAAAGTATCACCGGACTTGGCAGCGATCACATATTCGCCACCGGCAAGGATCTTGGTATAGTCGGTGATATGCTGGAAGTAGCCAATTTCCTTTCCGCAGTTGTCACAAACGTTGTCGTCACCGTAGCTGTGGCCTAATGCCGGGATTGCCTCGGTCTTGGTGTGGGCTGCGTCGTTTTCACAGGTGTAGGTCATTACACCGGCAGTATCGCAGGTGGCCGGAGTGGTTTCTACACCGGTTCCCCACTTGTGACCCAAAGCTGGGATATCTTCGTCCTTTGTGTGGCTGTTATCGTTCTGACAAACATAGGTCATTTTACCGGCTGTTTCGCAGGTTGCGTCGGTAATCACTGCACCTTCGTTCCAGCTATGGCCCAGTGCTGGAATAGTCTCGACCTGTGCAGCGCCGCAGACAGTACAGGTATAGGTCTTGCTGCCGTCTGCTTCACAGGTGGCGTCAACCACAACGCCCTCACCCATTGTATGGCCGGTAGCAGGAATGGATTCTGTCTTTGTTTCGCCGCAGACAGAGCAGGTATAGGTCATCACACCGGTGGTCTCACAGCCGGGAGCCGTAGTCTCTACGCCATCATTCCAGCTATGTTCGATCATATCGATCACTTCGTGACCGCTGATATAGCTTTCACAATCATTACAGTACACACCGGCAGTATAACCAACAGTGGTACAAGTAGCAGCAACTTCATCATGATTCTCTGTGTTGATATGGTTACAGAGAACAACCATCTTGTAGAACTTTACACCGAAATACTCTGTGCTGCTTGTAGTGACATTACTAAGAGAATAACCGCCATACTGGTTATAGCTTGCAGCACGGAATACCAAGCCACGACCAGAGGTTTCAGATGTCACTTTAAACACACCGGTTCCATTGCTTACTTCGGTAAGTGCCCACTGATAGGCAGCGGTGGATGAACCTAAATTGGTGCTACTTGAATACTTCAAATAGTTGGTTCCGTTTGTCAAAGCAAATCCATCGCCGTTGCTTTCTACAGTCCACACAGGTGTTGTTCCTTCTACAAAAACAACATTATTGTCCTCGATGTTAACAGTGACACCGCTCATTTTAGATGTAATGGATGTGGGCAACGCAAAATGGTTGCCATTACTATCGGTTGCGACGATCACAAACTGACCGCCTGCCGTTATCTCTGTTGCATCTGTCACCAATTGATAAGCTTTCCCACCGACATTCGGATCACTTGCACCGCAAACGATACAGGAACCATCCTCATAGGTATGGTTACCTGTAGCAGGAATTTCAGTCTGTGCGACAAGCACAGCGTTACAAACGGAGCAGTGGCTGCCTTCCGTCAAGCCGGTATTCGCACAAGTAGCGTCCACCGCAGCATCAGTCACCACGGTGTGACCGGCGGCAGGAATCTCAGTCTCGCTAATTACGGCACCACAATCATCACAGGTAACCGTGGTCTTACCCGTCTCGGTACAAGTGGGATCTACTGTGGTTTCAGTGGTGTTGGTATGCTGACATGTGGTATCCGCATCTTCTAAAACAGATGTAAAGTAATTCACATCACCGGCAACAGTAGTCTCTACAAAGAAGCACAGCGTCTGACCGGTAATATTAGAATTGACAGAGGTATAACAACGCCAGTCTTGATCGTTGTAAATGCCGATATAACGACCGGTGCCGTTATGCACAAGATATCCGTTAGATGAATCAATTTTAAAGGTATTGGCAGTATTGGTGCCAACACGAACGCCGTTATTCGTGCTGGTGCAATATAGCCATGTTGCTGTCGTGCCGTTTGGATAGAAGATATATTCGTCAGCACTACCACCAATCACCCACTTCAGGTTGTCGAGGTCACTATCCAATTTTCCGTTGGAAACAGTAACTTTGGTTGCAGCGGGTGCAGATGATGTGCCCTTGTCATTGCTCATGGCGTAATATGTAGAATTATCTTTGGTAGTAGTAATTACTACGGTATCACCAACTTTAATATCGGATGCATCTTTCAATACATATTCCGTACTACCGCCAGCACCGGCTACAGTATAAGTATAAACAGCATAGAGGGTGGTATTCTTTGTTGCAGTGAAGGAAGTATTTGCACCATAGAGGGTAGGTTCCGTTTCAGTATCGGACACAGAAGCCTCGGCCCAACCCACAAAGCTATAGCTATATTTGCCATTGTAGTCCTGTACAGACGGAAGTTTCACCGTGCCATCTTCACTGGCAGTGATGGAAGCAATCTCTTCAATCTGGCTGGGTACGACGAAGCTGACTACAGGCAGCTTATTACCACAGGCGGAACAAGTACCGTCCACATAGCTGTGCCCCAGGGCATCAATGGTTTCTGTGCTCACAGTTTCACCACAGTCATCACAGGTAACTGTGACAGAACCGTCCTCCGTACAGGTTGCGTCCACTGTAGTTGTAGTGGTGTTAGTATGCTCACAGGCAGCCGTTTCTGTTACATAGGTAACTACTATCTGATTAATACGAGATTGTGCGGTAAAACTGGCAATGGAAATAACATCTGTAGGTGTAGTCGGTGTAATCGTAACAGTAGATCCTGAAACGGTTGCAGTGTTTCCAACAGAGTTTTTAAAGGCAGTCGCATAAGTGGAACTTGTACAGGTCACAACTACCTTGGTAATATTTCCTCCGCTACAGGCAATTTCAACAGAAGATTTCTGGTAAATTCTGTAATGATCAGAATCAGACGTTCTAATTGCCGTGGAACTCGATGCCTGATTATTGGTAAAAGTAATTACACCGGAATTCCAGGAAATGGATTTCCCCGAAAGGGTACCCGTGTTAGCATAGATAGACATTGTCACTTCATTGCTTTCAGCAGCATGAGAATGTACAGCAGTGCTTGGAAGCATGCCGAACAGCATCAATGCCACCAACAGGATCGATATCACTCTTTTCATTATTTATCCTCCCTTTTTTATAGGCGTGGAAGAAATCCTGCGCCAAAATTGAAGACAGCTTAAAACTATCTTATACTCAAAATAATCATAACACAAAGACACTTTGTTATCAACAATACGACATGTAAAATATTGTTGATTTTTCAGTTTCAATTTCGTTAGAAATCTGTCATTTCTGCACAATTGTCCGCGACACGCAGACACATGTTGATAAATACATCATTTTACCGCGAACATAAATGTAATCAGGAACCGAATTAAAATCAGGAAAAATGACGAAAAAGCTGTTGCTATATGGTTCGAGTTATGATATTATTATGCTGTATGAGTATGCAACCACAAACGATACGGAGGGATCTATTTTGAAACGAATTATAAAACAAAGTGTATCTGTTCTGCTTGTACTGGTCCTGCTGATCAGCTTGCTGCCCAATTTGACTCTGCCTGTGTCTGCCGCAAGCTATCAATACAACTGGGGCAAGCGCGGCACCGTGGCCACAGAGCTGTCCAGCAAGGCTCTTTCCTGGTACAGCCGGTACGGCGTTACATACGATGAATTGGCCGCACTCAGCGGTTCTTCTGCGATCACCTCAACGCCCTCCAGTGCGTTATACAAGGAACTGCAGTCTTTGATGAGATCCGCCCACAGCTACACAAACAGCTATAAGGAAAACAACTCCCTGCTGGCTTACACCGACTGCCAAAACGGCGGCGGTGCCATTTCCAGCTTCTACTCCGGCGCGTCCATCGGTCCAAGCTGGAACGGAACCTGGAACAAGGAACACACCTGGCCCAACAGCAAGGGCCTGGGCGGCAGTGACGAGGATGATGTCATGATGATTCGTCCTACCAAGACCAGTGAAAACTCCAACCGCGGCAACACCGCCTATGGCAAAAGCTCCGGCTACTACCACCCCAACCAGGAATCCGACAAGGACGGTAACTACAACTCCATCTCCAGCGGCGAGCTGGATCTGCGTGGTGACTGCGCCCGGATCTGTCTGTACATTTATGTCCGCTGGGGCAACACCGGCAAGATGTGGGGCACCGGCGGCGTTATGGAGAGCAAGGCTGTCCTGCTGGAATGGATGGCTGCCGACCCAGTCGATACCTGGGAGTTAGGCCGTAATGACTCCGTTCAGTCCATCACCGGAACACGGAATGTGTTCGTAGACTATCCGGAGTTGGCTTTCGAGCTGTTCGAAGCAGATATGCCCGCCATGCAAACCCCCTCCGGTGTTGGTTCTACTGTAAAGCACAAGGTCACCGCACAGTCCTCCAACAACGCCCAGGGTACTGTTTCTGTGGACGGCTATACCATTACCGCCACCCCTGCAGCAGGCTACCAGGTTGAAGGCTACGAGCTCATCAGCGGCACCGCCACAGTCGCCCGCAGCGGCAATGTATTTACCGTCACGCCTTCCAGTGACTGCACGGTCCAGATCAACTTTGCTCCCAGGAAGCAGGTAACCGTCTACTTTGATGAAAACGGCTTGGTAGTATCTTCCCAAACGCAGTATTCCTCTGACCCACTGATCCTGCCTGGCTGCGTACAAGAGCCTGCTGAAGGCTACAACTTTATAGGCTGGGTGGAACAGCAAACGGAGGAAACCACCACGAAGCCCGGAACCGTTTACTCCGCAGGTGACACCTACTACCCCACTTCCAACGCAACCCTTTACGCTCTGTATTCCTATATGGAACCCTCCGACGACATCGGCTACTGCCTGGTGGAAAGCGCATCCCAGCTTCAAATTGGAACCTCTGTGATCATTGCCAGTGCCACCAGCAATTACGCCCTGAGCACAACCCAAAACGAATCCAACCGTGGCCGTGCTTCTGTCACCAAAGATGGAAACGCACTGAGCTTTGATGATGCCGCCGGTGTGGCCGTTCTTACCCTGGGGGCCGGCGCAACCAACGGTACATACAGCTTCTATTGTCCCGAAAATACAGGTTATCTTTACTGCTCCAGTACTTCTGCCGTCAACGCGCTGAACACCCAATCCGCCCTGGATGCCAACGCATCCTTTGCAATCACTGTAAAAGCCGACGGCACCTGTGATGTCGTTGCCCAATCCGAGGGAATCAGCAGAAATCAACTGAAGTACAGCAGTATTTCCCGTTGGTTTGCCTGCTACGCCTCCGGTCAAAACGATATTGCACTCTATGTCCACGGCACCGTTGATATGCCGGTCTACAGCACCCAGTACGATGATGGCGAGCTTCGTATCGTTAAGCAGCCTCAGGATATCACAGCCGGACTGAACAAAGCTGTAGAGCTTTCTGTTTCCGCAAGAGGCTTAGGCCTGCAGTACCAGTGGCAGTATCGCACCTCCGCCACCGGCAATTGGAAGAATTCCCCTGCCACCGGAAACGACACTGCTACACTTCAACTTTCTGCTACTTCTACCAGAGACGGCTACCAGTACCGCTGCGTAATTACCGACGAGCTGAACAACACGGTTACTACCAGTGCTGCCACTTTGAAGGTAGTTTCCATGAAGATCACCAAACAGCCCATTTCGACATATCTTCCCATCGGCGAAACAGCTAAATTCACTGTTGCTACCAACAGCACAGGCCTTACCTATCAATGGCAGTACCGCACATCTTCTACCGGAACCTGGAAAAACGCTTCCGCTGCCGGCAATCAAAAGAAGACCGTCAACGTCCCCGTTACCGCCAGCAGAGATGGCTATCAGTACCGCTGTGTGGTGAAAGACCAGTACGGCAATAAAGCCATCTCCTCTGCAGCAATTCTCAACGCTGTTGTACTGAAGATCACTACTCAGCCCTCCACCAAGTATCTGCCAACCGGCAAAACCGCAAAATTCACCGTCAAGGCAACCGGTACAGGCCTGAGCTATCAGTGGCAGTACCGCACCTCCTCCACCGGTTCCTGGATCGCCTCCCCTGCTGCCGGTAACGCAACCGCTACCGTCAGCGTGCCTGTTACAAACGGCAGAAACGGTTATCAGTACCGCTGTATGATCACTGACACCTACGACAATGTGATTTATTCGGAAGCCGCCACACTGAAGGTAGTTCGTCTGCAGATCACCGCTCAGCCTGTTAACAAGGCCGTGGTTGCCGGTAAAACAGCAGCATTTACCGTGACAGCCTCCGGCAACGGTTTAACCTATCAGTGGCAGTATCGCACTTCCGCCGCAGGAAGCTGGAAAAACACTTCCGCCACCGGCAACAAGACAGCCACCTTGAAAATCCCCGCAACCGCGAGCCGAAACGGCTATCAGTACCGTTGCGTGATCACGGATCAATACGGTAATGTGATCCGCTCCAACACAGCCACATTAACTGTTAAATAACGAATTATTCCGGGGTGGCCTTTGCCACCCCGGAATTGAATTTGGCAGGTGCAAACGCACCTGCCAAAAATTATTCCTCGTTCATAAAGCTGAATTTTTCCATCATTCCGATTTTATCAGGGGTATGCTGGGGAAGCTGATAAATATCGTGACCGGGGAAATCATTGCCCTCTACCAGGCAAGGGCCGTCCGGAGTGAAAGCAACATCCCAACCGATATAGCCCATTTGGGGTACTTCTGTGGCCGCTTTCAGTGCCAGCTCCATAGCCTCCTGCCAATAAGGGAACTGAAAACCCTTGATCGGTGTACCGGTCATAGGATGGGTTTCATAAAGGTTTTTATTCTTATCAATGGCCCGGTCCCGAACAATACCTGTATGCTCATCCACAGGCGCAACCATGCCGCCGTTATTGAAGTTGTCAACATGCTTGCCGCCGTTACCAATACGGAAATATGTGCAGATCAAGTGGGGTGTGCCGTTGTGATTGACCGTTACGGTTCGTACCGTGTTGATGGCGTGGGGATAAACCGCGCTGACCTGGGGATGCTGGATCAGCAATTCCTCCAACTCATACTGTACACCCAGGTTCAGCAAATGCTCATAACACCCTTCCGGACCGCCGAAATCCGCAACCTGCAGCTTTTCAACGCCACGGCCACAGCAGCCGTCCAAAGGCTTCGCAATCAGAACCTGGTGACGGCTCAAAAATTCCAGAACCTGTTCTTTATTGCCCTGCTCCATCAGGATCCATTCCCGTTTAATATATTCTCCAAACCGACGGTTAAACTCCGCTTTATCAATGAAGCATTTGCCAAAGGACATGTCGTTATATTTCTTGACCAGCGCGTTATTTCTGCCACGGGTCAAATAAGTATCCCGTTGCTCCGGTGTCAGGTTGTACATTTCAAACAGATCATAGTCCATATAACCGGCGCCGTAATTCACAGCACAGTTTTGCATATCCCGGAAGATTTTCAAACGGGACATACCGGTTTTCTTATGAATGGAATTGATCTTCTTGATCATTGCGCCGTAATCCATATGAAACAGCCTTTTGATCACGTAACCCAAATCTTTCATTTCCATCTTCCCTTTCCTACACTAAAACACTCTTCGCTCATTGTATCATATTCTCATGTATGCCGCAAGAAATTTTTCGCAGAAACAAAGCACAAAATTCAATCTTAAATAAATCAGGCGGAAGAGACCACCCATTGATCTCTTCCACAGAAAAAACGAGAGGGGCATTTTTTTGCCCCTCCCGGTTAATTGGTTTCCACGACTATTTGATCGTTTTCTACACGGATATAAATAGAAGAAATGGGATTATCAAAGGAATCGATGATCTTTTCGCTGATAGGATCCTCCAATTTTTGCTGGATCGTCCGGCGCAAATTACGGGCGCCGTAAACCACAGAGTAGGCTTCCTTCACCAAATACTGCCGAACCTGTTCATCATAATTGAAGGAAAGTCCACGTTCCGCAAGATTTTGCTGAAGTTCTTTCAGCATAATATCCGCAATTCCAAGGAAGTTTTCCTCAGTCAGATGATTGAAGGTGATGATCTCATCAACCCGGTTCAAAAATTCCGGTCGCAGGAACTCACGAAGCGCCTTCATGGTCTTTTCCTTCATCATATCATTCTCGGTACGGCCAAAGCCCAGACCTCCTACCCTGCCCTCAGAACCGGCGTTGGAAGTCATCACGATCACTGTATTCTCAAAGTTCACAGTTCTTCCCTGGGCATCGGTAATTCTTCCGTCATCAAGGACCTGCAACAGCACATTCATGACATCCGGATGGGCCTTTTCGATCTCGTCAAAAAGAACTACACTGTACGGCTTTCTACGGATTTTCTCTGTGAGCTGACCGGCTTCATCATACCCAACATATCCGGGAGGCGAGCCTATCAGTTTGGAAACCGTATGCTTTTCCATATATTCGGACATATCCAGTCGGATCAGGGAATCCACTGAGTCAAACAGGTCATCAGCCAAGCATTTGACTAATTCCGTTTTGCCAACACCGGTGGGACCTACAAAAATGAAGGACACCGGACGGCGCTTTGTGGAGATGCCCACACGCTTTCTGCGAATGGCACGGGACACAGACTCCACCGCTTCGTCCTGTCCAACAATACGCTCCTTTAACCGGTCTGCAAGACCTTTGATCTGCTGATACTCCTGAGCTTTAATTTTACTGGCCGGAATTTTGGTCCACAGCTCAATAATACGGGCCAAATTATCCATAGTCACCGCAGGCTTAGGCAGCTTTTCCAGTTCTTCGATCTGCTCTGCCAACTGGCACAATCGGCTGCGGATAGTTGCAAGCCGCTCATAATGCTCGTTTTCCGTATCCTCAGTAAGCATACGAAGCTCTAATTCATAATCATCCCGTTCCTTGCGCAGCATAGCAAGCTGGGAGATTTCTTTACACCGCAGATTTACATCAGAGCAGGCTTCATCCAACAGGTCAATGGCCTTATCCGGCAGAAACCGATCCGTGATATAACGCTCAGACAAAATTACGCATTGCCGGGCAATTTCAGGGCTGACATTCACTCCATGAAATTGACCATAGGTCTGGGCAATGGCCTGCATAATTTGACAAGCTTCATCCAAAGAGGGTTCCGCCACGGAAACAGGCTGGAAACGACGCTCCAATGCCGCATCTTTTTCAATGTGCTTGCGGTACTCATTAAAGGTAGTAGCGCCAATCACCTGAATTTCTCCACGGGATAAAGCAGGCTTTAAGATATTCGCCGCATTCATGGAACCTTCAGCATCACCTGCGCCTACCAAATTGTGGACCTCATCGATGACCAAAATGATATTGCCGCACTCTTTGATCTCACCGATCAGGCTCTTCATACGGCTTTCAAATTGGCCACGGAACTGTGTTCCGGCCACCAAAGAAGTCAGATCAAGCAAAAAGACCTCTTTGTCTCGCAGCTTATAAGGCACATCCCCGGCGGCGATTCGCTGAGCCAAGCCTTCTGCAATTGCCGTTTTGCCTACACCGGGTTCACCGATCAAACAGGGGTTATTCTTTTGGCGGCGGTTCAGGATCTGGATCACTCGCTCCGTTTCCTGATCCCGACCAATCACCTTGTCAAGCTTTCCTGCACGCGCTCTGCCGGTCAGATCCATACAGTAGCTGTCTAAAAATTTATGCTTTTTCGACTTTTTGCCGCCTTTATCCTGTTCCTTTTGTTCTTCATTTTTCTTGGCAGGCAGATCCCGTTTTCCGGGACCCATTTGATTAAAGAGCTGATTGATCATAGGGAAGGTGGCAGTACGGCTTTCCCGTTCGTCATCCTCCTGTCCCTCGTCAAGCTCATTCTGACCGAACATACTGCTCATTTCGTCGGACAAATTGTCCAGATCTTCCTCAGAAAAACCCATCTGCTTTACAGCAGCATCAATCTGGGGAATACCCAGAGACCGGGCACATCTAAGACAATAGCCTTCATTCATTGCAACGCCGTTTTCTACCTTGGTGATAAAAATAACGGCGATATTTTTCTTACACTTGGTACACAGCTTCGGCTGCATCATCCATCACAACCTTTCATCCGGGTTATTCGCTTTATGACAATATCACAAAACCGCAAGCATTGGGAAAACAAATTATGAATTTTAAAAAATTCTTTTACAGCGTCGGTACACATTCAAATTTCTCAACACCGTCATCATACCACAAATGACTCATATACAATCCGCCGGGAGGCACTGTAGGACCGGCAGCGGTGCGATTTCCGGAAGCTAAAATCTGTCCGATCTGCTCTGGGGGAAATTTCCCTTCCGCGCAGTATACCACCGTACCAGCCATTGCACGAGCCATGTTGTACAAAAATCCGTTGGCGCATACCTTCAACTCAATGATATTACCCCTGCGTTCCACGTTATAATAGTATACAGTTCGGACCGTAGATTTGACATCTGTGCCAACACTGCGCACTGCGGCAAAATCGTGTGTACCTACAAACTGATCTGCAGCCCGCTGCATCAGCTTTTCATCCAAGTGCTTGGGATAAAACCACGCGCGGTTTACATAAAACGGATCGCGGACACGGGAGTTGTATATGGTATAGGTATATTCCTTTCGTGAGCAGGAGCCAATTGCGTTAAAATCCTCATGGACATCAAAGGCTTTTGTAACCACAATATCCACAGGTAAATGCGTATTAAGAGCGTACGGCAACCGGTCCACAGGTATGGTAGACTCCGTCCTGAAATTTGCAACATAACAGCGGGCATGAACACCGGCATCCGTCCTGCCACAGCCGGTAACATGGACCGGATGTCCCACCACCATGGCAATGGCCTTTTCCAGCGTTTGCTGGACAGTTGGCAGATTTTTCTGCATTTGCCAGCCGTGATAGGCAGTTCCCTCGTAGGTTAAAAATACAGCTATATTACGCATAGTTACCTCATAGACCAAAGCTGTGCAAGGTGATCACCGCAGCCAGCAAAACAGCGGCTGACGCAAATGCCTGTATATCGCAGCGGTGAAACCGCAAAAGCTTCATTTTTGTTCTGCCCTCGCCACCCTGATAGCACCGACATTCCATGGCTGTTGCCAACTCGTCAGCACGGCGGAACGCACTGATAAACAGCGGCACCAAAATCGGTACCAACGCCCGTACGCGCTGCATCAGGCTGCCTGTCTCAAAATCGGCCCCTCTGGCCTTTTGTGCGGACATGATCTTATCGGTTTCTTCAATCAAAGTGGGGATGAACCGAAGTGCAATACACATCATCATCGAAAGCTCGTGCACGGGAACACGCAGCTTTTTTAACGGACTGAGCAAGCTTTCCAGGCCGTCTGTCAGTGCAATAGGCGATGTGGTGTAGGTCAGCAAAAAGGTGCCAGTAATCAGTAGTAAGATACGGGTCATCATAAAAAACGCCCGGATAATGCCCTCTAACGTGATGGTAAAAATCCAAAAAGAAACCAATACCGTTTCACCGGCAGTAAAAAATACATTCAGCACACCGGTAAAGATTAGAATAAACACCAATGGCTTCATGCCTCTGACAATGGACTTCAAAGGAATGGTGGATATTGCAATGACGAGAGCCAAAAAAGCAATCATCAATCCATAGGATATCCAGTTGGAAGCTGTGAACAGTGTAGCAATATATACGATCAAAAAGATCAGCTTTGTTCTGGGGTCCAGCCGGTGAATAAAGGAGTTCCCAGGAAAAAACTGTCCCAGTGTAATGTCTTTAAGCACGGCCCAATCCCCCTTTCAAGGCACACAGTGCCTGAACTGCCTGATCCAATGTGTAAACAGGCTCCACGGGTACACCTTGCTGTCGCAGCATCAAAAACACACGGGTAACTTCCGGAATGTCCAAGCCCATTTCCAAGAGCTCCTGAGCGTGAACAAAAACCTCCTGGGGTGAGCCATCCATCACAAGCTGTGCGTTATTCAGCACGATCAAACGGTCTGTAAGCCTTGCCACATCGTTCATAGAGTGGCTGACCATCATAACTGTTGCATTTTTTGCCTTGCGATAGGCTTCAATATTTTCAAGGATGTCTTCCCTACCCCGAGGATCCAATCCAGCGGTAGGTTCATCCAAAATGAGTACTTCCGGCTCCATTGCGATCACACCGGCAATGGCTACACGTCGCTTCTGTCCGCCGGAAAGATCAAATGGTGAAAGCTGAAGCTGCTCCTCAGTCAGGCCTACAAATCCGGCAGCTTCCCGTACACGGCGATCAATTTCACCCTTATCCAATCCCATGTTCTTTGGACCGAAGGCAATATCCTTATACACCGTTTCCTCAAAAAGCTGGTACTCCGGATACTGAAACACCAGTCCCACACGGAAACGGCTTTGCCGTGTAAGCTGTTTATCAGACCAAATATCCTTGCCCCCCAGCAAAACCGTACCGCTGGTGGGTTTTAAAAGGCCATTTAAATGCTGCATCAGCGTGGATTTTCCGGAGCCGGTATGGCCAATCACGCCGATAAATTCCCCAGGCTCAACGCTAAATGAGATATCCTTCAGCGCAGCGTGCTCAAAGGGGGTTCCAGCGCTGTATATATGCGTTAAATTCTTTACCTCTAAAATCGGTGCCAATGTTCTTCCTCCTGTGGGTAAGATCTCATTTCCCGGGAAATGTCTTCCCAAAGGCTTCACTGAGTATCTTCGCACATTCTTCTTCATTTAAACAGGCTTCCTGCAGATCTATTCTCTGCTGACGCAGAGCGTGACACAGCTCGGTTGATTCCGGTGCACGCAGACCAAGCTCATGAAGCTTTTCCACTTGGGCAAATACCTGCCTGGGCGTGCCATCGAGGGCCACCTGACCTTTGTGAAGCACCACTACACGGTCAGCCTTTGCCGCTTCATCCATATGGTGGGTGATCAAAACAACGGTAATCCCCTTTTCCCGGTTTAAACGCAAAACCGTTTCCAGCACTTCACGCCGGCCTTTGGGATCCAGCATAGCCGTGGGCTCATCCAGGACGATACATTTTGGCTCCATAGCAATTACGCCGGCGATCGCTACACGCTGCTTTTGACCGCCTGATAAAAGATGGGGTGCGTGCTCCCGGTAGTCATACATGCCCACTTGGCGCAAAGCCTGATCCACACGCTGCCGGATTGCAGGACTTGCCACACCCAGATTTTCCGGTCCGAATGCCACATCCTCTTCCACCACATTGGCAACGATCTGGTTGTCAGGATTTTGAAACACCATCCCAACATTGCGGCGAATTTGCATCAATTTTTCCTCGTCAGCAGTATCCATACCGCACACATAGACCTTGCCGCCCGATGGAAGCAATATGGAATTAAAATGCTTGGCTAAGGTGGATTTTCCGCATCCGTTTCCGCCTAAAATTGCCACGAAGCTTCCATGCTCTACCGTTAGGTTTAAGTTCTCAAATACGACAGTGCCGGGCGTGTCATCCACGCCCGGATACTGGTATGATAAATGCTCTACATTAATTGCAGTGCTCAAGAGTATTCCTCCAAATCAGGGTGTCCATCGGCCTGCAGCGCCACAGGGCAACATCAAGCCGGTACTTTTTACAGGCAATCCCAGTTCCCCCACCGCAGTACTGCCACCATGGGTAGAACCGAACACCACATCTGATGCATAGCCCACAGCAGAAGGCGCAAGACCTGTGGTGTAGGAATTGATGATAACAAAAAGCGGATTATCTGTCAGAAGCTTCCCCACTTCAAGCAAAAAAGGATAGAAGCTGGTCTCCATTTTCCAAATCTCACCGCTGGGACCTCGCCCATAGCTGGGCGGATCCATAATAATGCCGTCATATCGGCGGCCCCTGCGGATCTCACGTTGAATAAACTTTCCGCAATCGTCCACGATCCAATGAATTGGCCTGTCCGCCAAATTGGAGGATTTGGCGTTTTCCTTTGCCCAGGCTACCATGCCTTTGGACGCATCTACATGATAAACCTCCGCGCCACCGGCAGCCGCTGCCAATGTGGCACCGCCGGAATATGCGAACAAATTCAGCACGCGGACAGGTCGGCCAGCGGAAGCAACCTTATCCCGGATAAAATCCCAGTTTGCCGCCTGTTCCGGAAATACACCGGTATGCTTGAAGTTCATGGGTTTTACATTAAATGTCAAATAGTCCTTGTAGCGGATCTGCCAATGTTCCGGAAGCTTATGATCGGTCCAATGTCCGCCGCCGGTAGCAGAGCGAACATACCTGGCATCATATTTCTTCCATTGCGCCGCGCTGTGAGGCGTATCCCAAATCACCTGAGGATCGGGACGCACAAGCAAATACTTGCCCCAACGCTCCAGACGCTCTCCGGCAGTGGCATCTAAAATCTCATAGTCTGTCCATTGATCAGACATCCATATCATAACGATTGCTCCTTTGTATCTGCAATTGTACTATATTTCCGGACAGACGATTGCTTATATAGCAGGCTTCGTCGGCTTTGTGGGTTTCGTGGGTTTTTCCGGCTTCTCACCGGGCTCTGTGGGGTCAGGTTCTGTGGGCAAAGTTGCCTGATAAGCCTCCCAGGCCTCCTTAGAGTGTTCCGGACAAATCACATACGGCGCATCCTCGCGCTGAGTCAGGCTGCCATTCATTCCTTTGAAAACACCGTCAGAGCCATCGTCGTTGATAAAATAGATCCACTTGTTTCCGGAGAAATTGGAGGACAAGCCATAATTCAGTGCCTTATAAACCTCATTGATCTCACTTTGCGTCATTTTAACCAAAGAAGCCTGGCTGATCTTCACTGTATCGTCAACCTCTGAGAACAGTTTGCAATATTCATTGGCAACGCCGCCGCCTGAGCAATACTCCACGGAAACGTGCTTATCGCAGTATTCATGGGGATAGTCTTCTGAATAAACCGCAGCGCTGGCAATTCTTGTAAAGTTGTCACTTGCACGGATGTCCGCCTTACAAGCATCTGTCACCAGCTTGCCGGAATCCAGGCACACGGAAACACCCAGCATAGCATCACTGTCGTAAAGCGCCTTATTATCCAGCCCTTCGTGAATGGGTCCCATGACCTTACTAAACAAGACTGCCGAGGGGTTATTGACATAGATGGGATTAATGGACTCAGGCTCGTCGTAGCCAAACCATACCGCGGCAGTATAGTATCCGGTAAATCCGCAGTACCAACGGGCAAGATTGCCGGTGGTGGTGCCGGTCTTACCGGCAGTGGTAATGCCGTGAGACCAGCGCAAATTTGCTTCCCAGCCGGTACCGTTGGAGGTGGCATTCACCAGGCAATAGTTCATATAATCCACAGACTTCTTGCTGAGGATCTGCTCGTAGCTTTGGGTGTTGTCCAAAACCAAATTACCGTTATTGTCAAAGACCTTTGTAAAGGTACGGGCCTCACGGTAGACACCTTCGTTGGCATAGGTAGCGAAAGCGGCTGCCATATCCCGGACTGTCACACCCCAGGTCTGCGCGCCCATAGCCAAAGGCGCATAGTCATTGTCACTGTGAACGACACCGCTGCTGTCGATATACTCCTCGATCAACGTGGAAAGTCCAAACTTATTTTTTGCAAAATCAAAGCTGTAATCTGTGCCGATCATATCGAGCGTCCAGGCACAAACCGCATTGACAGAGGAGGTCACAGCACTGTAAATGGTTCTGGAATAATTGTAGGTCCAGTTATCATTTCTGGGCCAGTTGCCATCGTGGTAGTTCAGGGGTAGATCCTTCACAACAGTCGCGGGGGTGATCACACCTAACTCAAACGCAGGACCGTACACAGAGATAGGCTTGATAGAGGATCCGGACTGTAGCTCCGATTCTGTTCTGTCCAATCCGTAATAAATGTTCTTTTGATCTGTACCGCCAACCAGGCCAACGATATCACCTGTGGCGTTATCGATGATCACCATTGCGGACTGGGGCTGTACACCGCCGCGAACATCCGGAATATTATCCATGTTATAATAGATCTCTTCCAATTGCTGCTGGACATCCCAGTTCAGTGTGGAATAGATATGGTAACCGCCGGATTGGATGCGCTGCATATAGAACTCCTGGGTAGCATAGGTCCACTCCACACCGTCTTGTTCCGCAAGCGCCTTGGCAACATCCTTGACCACAGCCTCCGTATGATAGGAATACATGCCACTGGAGGCTTTCCTGTCAACCTGGATATAGGCTCCGCATTTCGGACAGAAATAATCTCCGTCCTTCTCGTCCAGGGTCGAAACAATATCCTTATACTGACAGGACTCGTTTTCACAGCGGGCCATTTGATCTTCAAAATCAATTCCGTACTTCAACTCTAATTTGCGGTTGAGTTCCTTTTGATACTGTTTCTCTGTCAGATATCCCTGGTTGCGCATCAGCCACAAAATCGTTTCTGTACGCTCCCGGTTATTCTCAGGATTTTGATAGGGGTCATAATAAGTGGGGCTGTTGGTAATGCCGATAATGCTGGCACACTCTGCCGCTGTAAGCTTTTCCACTTCTTTGCCATAATAGGTCTCTGCGGCGGTTTTGATACCGTTGCAGTTTTGTCCCAGATAAATAACATTCAGATAATATTCCAAAATGGTTTCTTTATCATAACGTTTTTCCATCTGGGTAGCCTGAAAGATCTCAAGCAGCTTACGCTGCACAGTAACGCTGTCATTGCCAAAGGTATTTTTGATCAACTGCTGGGTAATACTGGATCCACCAACGGAAGAGTCTCCAAAGAACATTCTTGCACAAGCCTGGATCGTAGTGATCCAGTCCACGCCCTGATGGCGGTAGAACCGATGGTCCTCAACCGCTATGGCTGCATGGATCATATCCTCGGGAATGTCCTCATAGCTGACCCACTTGCGGTCTGTTTTGGCATCGATCTCCTGCTGAACCTGGAACTGTTTATTCTCGTCCACATAGTAAATGGTAGAATTCAGATCCAGTGACAGATCGCTCAAGTCAAGGGTCGCATCCGGCAAAATATCATCCTGCAAAAAGTCGCCCAACATTCCCGCAAACACAAAGCCGCTGACCAATACGATCAGAAGCACGGTCGCAAGTGCACCGGCTGCAACCTTAAAAACAGCAAACAGAGCCCGCCATATTTTATAAAGCACCTGCACCGCTACAGGAGCAGACCAGTCCTGTGGTACATTCTTTTTATTTTCTTTATTGTTCTGCATTGTATTTACCTCCATCACTTTGAACAATCCAGTGTGGTTTATATGTTTTTTGGAATAAGACCATAACTTTGTTCATACCATTATAGCATACCCCAATCAAAAACGAAAGACCTATTTTTTAATAAATATTAAATTTACGGAGAATATAGTAACATATCCAAAAAAATCATCTCAATTTGCAATTGCACTCTTGATTTTATACTGCTAAGCGGTTAAAATACTTTCAAAAGTATTTGACCCGGAGGTTTTGATGATGGAGGATCTTTACGGTTCCGATTTTATGACGATCATAGACGAAGACGGAACGGAATATGAGTTGGAAGTTCTGTCCAGTCTGGAATATAACGGCAGTACCTATCTGGCAGTCATTCCTGCAGGCACAGAAGACACGCAGGAAACACAGGTAAGTATTTTAAAATCCGTGGAAGAAGACGGCGAAAGCATTTTAGAGGCCATCGAAGATGAGAACGAGCTTGAAACCGTTTATGAAATGATCATGGAGCAGTTATATCAGGAGGAAACTGAGGATTAACCTCCTGCTTGGTTCGTGGTGTGTCCTTTTGGACCCACATTTTATATTTGGGATGTAGGACTTCCTGGCTGAATTGCAGACCTCCCGCCTATGCTTTGACATTAGGTGGACGTTGGGAGCAGCGAAGGTCCGGAGCGACAACCCACCTGCCGTTTCGTGCAGGTCATAATCGGATGCGCCACGGCTAAAGCGGGTCACAGGGGAGCTTCGGCTCCCCTGTTTTTTATGTTTTAACAGATAATTTTTAATATTTAAATATTTACTCTTGAAAGTTTTGAAGAAATAAGTTATAATGTCGAAGATTATGCACCGAGCAATCGGTGAACCATATCCAAATGAGAGGAAATGATTATATGAGTGCATCCAGCAAGAAGAAGCTTCGCAAGGAGCAAAATGCCGAGATGATGACCGAGCGCCAGCGCCAGGAGCAATCTGAGGCTAAGAAAGTACGCACGTTAACCGTCGTGTTTGTTGCTATTATGATAGCAATCGTCGCAGCATTTTTGGTTACGAATGTGATCAACGGTGTTGCACGCAGCGGTATCATTGAAAAGAACACCATTGTTGCAACCGTTGGCGATCAAAAGCTCAACACTGTCACAATGAACTATTATTTCTACGATGCTGTCAACGCTCTGCAGACCGAAACCGCCAATACCTACGGTGACTACGCCAATTCCTACTTAAACACAATGGGATTGGATCTGTCCAAGCCCTTGGATGAGCAGGTCTATGACAGCGAAACCGGTATGACCTGGGCCGACCACTTCCTGGACAGCGCCATCGACTCCGCCAAGAGTGACTACGCTCTGTATGCACTGGCAAACGCTGACGGCGAATTTAAGATCAGCGACGATGCACAGGCCAACATTGACAACACCCTGATGAACTTGCAGTTCTATGCGGCCTTCTCCGGTATGAGCAATGTAGATGCTTATCTGCGCAACATGTACGGCAACGGCTCCACTGAGGAAAACTTCCGTGAATACCTGACCGTCAGCACCGTTGCTTCCGAGTACTACAACAACAAGGTAGAAAGCATGGAGTATGACGACGCAGCTATTCGTGCATATGAAGCCGAACGCTACAACGAGTTCTCCTCCTACTCTTTCTCCTCCTACTACCTGCCCTGCAACGACTTCCTGACCGGCGGCACCACCGACGATGAGGGCAAAACCACCTATTCTGATGAAGAAAAAGAGAATGCACGTAAGGAAGCAGAAAAAGCTGCTTTGACTCTGTCCGACAGCAAGACTTCCGCAGAGCTGGATGAGGCTATTGCTGCTCTTTCTGTATACGAAAGCAAGGAAACCAAGCCTAAGAGCACGATGAATACCGACAAGCTTCACACAGAGCTGATGGAAGATTATGCTACTTGGCTGAGTGAAGAAGGCCGTGCAGAAGGCGACAGCAAAGCATTCCCCAGTACTTCTACCTCCACTGACGCCGATGGTAAGGAGACCGAAGTTGTCAATGGTTACTATGTGCTTCTGTTCCACTCCAGAAACGATAATCTGGAAAAGCTGTCCAATGTCCGTCACATTCTGATCGGCTTTGAGGGCGGCACCACGGACGACGAAGGCAACACCACCTACTCCGACGAGGAGAAGGCTGCAGCCAAGACCAAGGCCGATGAGCTGCTGAAGCAGTGGAAGGACGGCGAGGCTACCGAGGAAAGCTTCATTGCCCTCGTTAAGGATAACACCGATGACGAAGCTTCCGCTGAAACAGGCGGTCTGTATGAGGAGATCCACAGAGAATCCAACTTTGTGCCCAACTTCCTGAACTGGTCCATTGATGATACCCGTAAGGCCGGCGACACCGGCGTAGTTGAGTCCGATTACGGCTATCACATTATGTACTATGTCGGTGAGGACGAGCTGACCTACCGTGATTTCATGATCAAGGAAGAAATGACCAACAATGATGTGTCCGAGTGGTACGAGGGCATCATCGAAGCCACAACTGTTGTGGAAGGTGACTCCTCCAAGATCAACAAGGATCTGGTCTTCTCCCCTGCTGCCTGATCAATTTTGAATAATATGCACCCCCCTGCGGAACAATTTCCGCAGGGGGGATTTTTTTGAAAATTATAAAAAAATGGGGATTACCTCTTGCAGGGCTTTTGGCCGGTGCTGTAAATGGCCTGTTTGGCGCAGGCGGCGGTATGGTGTTGGTGCCTTTACTCACAGGTCTTACCGATCTGAAAGATGAACAGGTCTTCCCTTCTTCCGTTTCCATCATTCTGCCTGTATGTATCGTCTCGCTTTTGTTGAGCACCAACTCCAACGAATTGAACATTTACGACCTTTTGCCCTACTTATTGGGCAGTGCTGTAGGTGGACTGTTATGTGGATTTTGGGGAAAATACATTCCGGTAAAATGGCTCCATCGTTTTTTAGGTTTGCTGATCTTATGGGGAGGAGTGCGGTACTTGTGTTAAATAGCTTTATTATCGCTTTCCTGGTTGCTACTTTGATGGGTTTTTTAGCCGGGCTGGGTGTTGGAGGCGGCAGTCTGCTGGTCCTTTGGCTGACTTTGGTGCTGAATATGTCGCACCCCCAAGCCAGAATCATCAACCTGATGTTTTTTATTCCGTCAGCCTTGATTGCTTGCTTATTCCGTTGGAAACAAGGCTCCTTGGAACTCAAAAAAATTATTCCAGCCATCGCTGCTGGTTGCATCAGTGCCGGTGCATGCTCCTTCTTGGGGCGGCAAATAGATATAGAACTGCTAAAAAAGCTGTTTGGTGGTCTGTTAATTCTCACCGGACTGCGCGAATTGCTCTACAAACCAAAATCCTGAAGCCCAATCAGGGCTTCAGGAAAGTGTTAATTGACGGCAGGCTTCTGCCAGGGCGTTCAGCGTATTACAGCAAAGCATGGGGCAAATGGATGCGAATAACTGCGGTCCTTTCAGATGCTTCCACTGGCTTTGCGGAATGGGATTGAGCCAAAGTACCTTCCCCGCCTTACGTTTTGCCTGCAGCACCGCCTCAGCGGCACCGGGCTGATCCACGGTTTTGGTATCGGATAAGATCAGAAGCGTTGTTGCGCTGTTCAGCACCGGAGGCGTCCGCTGCAGAACGGTACGGATCGCATTTCCCAAATCCGTCCCTTTCCCGTAAACGCCGCTATCGCGAACATAGCTGCGAAACAGGTCCATATTCTGTAGGCTGAAGGCATCCGCTTCAAACAACTCCTCGGAGAACAAGAACACCCGGGAGCTTTCAGATGCCTGATTTAGTGACTGAATAAACCGCAAAGCAAACTCGGAAAACTGTACCATGGAACCGGATACATCGCAAAGGATCACCAGTGTTTTTTTGCGATTTCTCTTTTTTCGGTATTGCAGCCGATAAAAGCTGCCACCGGTTTCCAGGCCTTTGCGAATCGTACGACGAAAGTCCAGCTTGCCGCTGTGTCCGTTTCTTTTTCGCTTTGCGGTCAATTCTCCGTTGATGCGACGGGAAACCGTTTGAATGATGGAGATAGCCTTGGGAATTTCGCTGTCCTGAAATTGAGAAATGTCCCGATACAAAAGACCCATTTCCGGATCATGAGCCTGGCAGCCAACCGCCGCATCTTCCATGCGGATATGCTGCTCAAGCAAGGTCTTGGCAAACACAGAATGAATGAAACCGGCATACAGATCCGGGTTGCGCTTATTATTATCCCGATACTTCTTGATGAAATCACGAAGCTTCTGGCGCACCTCCTCCGGCATGGCAGCATAGGTATATTGCTGCTCTTCCGAAAGGCCCAATTCCTCCAATTGCTGACGGGCATCTATACGGTTTTGTTCGATCTGGGACTGTCGCATGGCCTCCTGCATCGCATTTTTACGCAGCACTTCCTCCGTAACAAAAAAGCCGTCAAACGCCTTATCGAAAAGAAGCTGTTCTTCCCTGGATTTGGCATATACCGTTCGAAGCGCAGTCTTGACCTGCTCACGGTCTTGAAACCCTAAGATCGTCAAAATTTTGGCAGCATCCTCTGTTTGACCCGGCCCAATGTTTAACCCTTCGGCACGCAGTATCCGTGAAAACACTGCAAGCTTTTCAAGATATACCGCAGGATCAGTCATACAAGCCTCCGTGAGGATGACAATGGCCGCAATGCTGCTCCTGTTCCGGCTCCTGAGATTGCTGCATTTGCTCCAAGACCGCTAAATCCTCGCTGTTTTTTAACACAAATCCTGCTGTCTTCAGCAAGGCATCCGGTGTCAGATCCCGTATTCCCAAAGCATCCAATGCAGCCGCCCAATCCAAGGTCTCCGCAATGGATGGCTTTTTCAATATTGCTTCACTGGAGCGCAGCATCTGTACTGCCTGAGCCACCTGAACGCACAGTCGGTCATCCACATGGGGCAGCTTAGCCCGTAAAATAGCAAGCTCCTTTTCCAGATCCGGATACTGGATATACAAATAGGCACAACGGCGACGCAAGGCCTCGGAAAGCGGCCTTGCCCGGTTAGAGGTCAGAACAACAAAGGGCAATGATTTCGCGCGGATCGTGCCGATCTCCGGAATGGATACCTGCATGTCCGACAGCAATTCCAGCAGGAACGCTTCAAATTCTTCATCCGCCTTGTCGATCTCATCGATCAGCAGGACCACCGGGTTATCGGATCGGATGGATTGCAGCAAAGGACGTTCCAACAGGTATTCATCACTGAACAAGCTACGGGTCAGTTCATCAGACTCTTTCTGCCCCATATTGACCTGAATTGCCAAAAGCTGCTTTTGGTAGTTCCACTCGTATAATGCCTTGCTTTCATCCAGGCCTTCATAACACTGCAGTCTCAGCAGATCTCTGTCCAATGCAGCCGCCATTACTTTGGCAATTTCCGTCTTACCAACGCCGGCCGCACCCTCTACCAGTAAGGGTCTGCCAAGCTGCAATGCCACCGACAGTACCGTAGCAAGCGTATCATCATATATATAATGGGCCTGATCCATTTTTTCTTTCAACTGATCAATATTCATAGCATCCTCCATGTATTTTTACTAAAAACATTATAGCTTGTTTTAGCCAAAAATCAAGACATCATATAACGCTTGCCATACATTTTGAAACTATTGCAATTGTCTCAAGTTTATGGTATTTTAGTCCATATTTGTTTTTTAGGAGTCTTATTATGCGCTTGATCGCTGTTCTGCTTTTGACCGCAGTCATTTTGTGCGGCTGTCAACAGCTTCCCTTTTTAGAACCGACACAGGTAAAGCCGCCTGAAACCACTGTGTCAACGCAGCCGCAGACAACTGCACCTACGCAGCCGGAAACCACCTCACCGGTTACAGAACCTGCAACGGAAGTTTTCGCCGCAGGGGAATCCCAAACACCCCTTCCAAAGGGGACTATTCTTTGTCAAACAGACATAGGTGGTTTAACACCAATACAGGCACTTATGCTGATCGATACAGTTTTGGACAACTATCAGCTTTCCCTGACGATCAACAGTGAGGAGCTGATATTGACCGGAGAAGACCTGGGCCTATGCTGCGATCCACAAAAATTTGACCAATATATACAGCAATGTTTGAGCGGACAGGAGCTAGACGTTACCGGTCTTTGGAGCTATGATGCAGAAAGTACAGAAGCAATACTGCGCAAGCTGCTGGAAACACCGGCCAGTAATGTTTTTATCGAATACAATCAAAATGCAAAACAATTTGTTCCTGTCAGCGCCAAAACCGGCACAGGCTATAATCTGAAAGAGACCATGGAGGCTGTTTCTCAGGCCGTTCGTGACTTATCCCCTGCCGCCTCTTCCTCGGCAAACAGTTATGTACTTTTGCCCAAGGTATCCAATAACAATGCCCTACTCCCTGCCGCCACCGATCTTGCCAACAGCTATTTGTCACTATCGTTATTCTGCACTTACGAAGCACCGGGACAAGATACAGTGACAGAAGAAATCAGGAGCGCTGACATTGCCTCCTTCTTACTGATCGATGAGCAGTTTCATGTATCCGTAAACAGGGATGCTATCCGCGGTTATGTGGCTGCTATGGCCGGCAAACACGGCGGCAGCCGTACAACCGGAAAGTTTGTTACTGCAAGCGGAACCTTAACGGACCGCACTGTAAAATACTATGACGCTGTAATTGACCAAGACGATATGTACAGCTTTCTTCTTGCTTGTTTGGAAAACAAAGAAAGCGGAAGCTATACCGCCAAATATATTGCAAACGAAAACAACCTTCCCTATGGTGGCAATTATGTAGAAGTCAGCCTGACAGACCAGCAGCTATGGATCTACCAAAACGGAGAAATTGCTGTTACCACGCCCTTTGTATCGGGAGATGTGCCCTCTGGAGTCTGGACCGGCGGTGGTGTATTTACCGTTGAAGACAAAGACACCACGTGTTGGCTGGTTGGTTCCAGTTTTCGCGATTATGTGGAATATTGGATCGGGTTTAACGGCAAAATCGGAATTCACGACGCATCCTGGCGAACCGATTTCGGCAATCAGATTTATATGTACGACGGTTCCCATGGCTGTATCAATATCCCATCACACAACGGAAGACTGGTCTACGACGGATTAGCCCTGGACAGCAAAGTCATCGTTTACGGCGGTAAAACCATCGCAGAACAGGTAATTCAGGAACTTAACGGTATCAAAGAATATACGTTAACAACAGATGATGCACCGTTCCATTTAGATATCACCGCCTTACACCCCGGAAGCAATATGATCTACAGCTCCTCTGATCCAAGAGTCGTTAACGTCAGTCCTTCCGGTCTTGTGACAGTTATCGGACCGGGACAGGCACAGATCACCGTTGTCTGCCAATCATTCGGTTTTTTGCAGGAAGCAAGCTATACGGTACAACTCACCATTAAATGAACTTAGGGCTGCCAACCGGCAGCCCTAAGTTCATTTTTGTTTACTCTGCCGGTACTCCCGCGGTGTCATCCCCACTGTGCGGTGAAAAACTCTTGTAAAATAATGAACATCTTCAAAGCCACAGTACTGACTGACCGTTTGAATTTGCAATCGTGTGGTTTTCAGTAAATGCCGGGCCAAACGAATTCTGCGTTTTGTTACATATTGACTGACCGTTTCTCCTGTTTCTTTTTTGAAAAGCGTCGATAAATAGCTGCTGTTGATACTTAATTTCGATGCCAAAGCAGATAGCGTCAAATCTCCTGACAAATCCCCGTCAATCAGCAAAATAGCCTTTTGAATAGGCGTAGAATAAGTATGTATGGCCTGTGTGCGCACCAAACGGCAATAAGACATTGCCATTTCCCGGATCATATCCTGCCCGTCTGCAGTCGAGGCAAGCTGTTCGATCCGCAAGGCAAACGATGTGGACAGTTCATCAATATAAACCGGATGGACACCACCCTGTTCTGCAGCCTTTCGCAAAAGTGTATTGGTAATAATACAATAATTCTTCACATTTCTGACCGGATCTGCTACCCGTTGCTCAAAAGAATTAGAATGTACCTTGGTCATAAACCGTTCGATGCGCCATTGCTGTCCTTTGCGAACCGCCTCGATCAAATCGTTCTCGTGGGCATATCGGTTTTCCATAATTGCGGCATCCATCAGCACATTTTCCTCTTCGCTGATCATTTGTCCCTGCCTCAGGCCAATGGAATCCGCCGCTTCGCTTTTTTCTGCATATTCGACGGAATATCCTCCAACACCCCATATTCGCTGATAAAACATATCAAGAAACAGATATAGATCACTGGCAGGGTCCAATATAGGAATTGAGGAAAAATAACGCTGTAGCTGGCGGTAGTATTTCGGTTCTAAAGTCTGCTGCTCCGCCAACTCCAAAAGCTTTTTCTCCGGAAGCGGTTGGGGCAAAAAAGGTCCAATCACAAGCAATGCCTCCGGCTGCAAATCCGGCAGGATAAAATAAATATAGCAGCAGCTTAGATGGTCCTCCAGCTTATACACTGTTTGAGGCTTCAGCATCGGCAGATACTCACGCAACGGTGCACGATTGAGTTGCTGGTTCACGATCTGCAAATAAATGGAACTGATCAACATTTTGGACGGAGGAAGATTTAGATCCGCAATGGTCACTGACACGCCCTTATGTTTAAAAACATCTGTCAGGAGCCGAAGCTCCGCATCGTAAGTCATACAGGCTCTCCTTTTTGTAAAGAAAATCCAAATATTTTGCTTATTGCAGGTTTATTATAGTTCATTTTGTTTTAACAAGCAACTGTAAAAAACAAGATAAACCAAAAATAATGCAAAAATACCAAAAAATAGTCCTTGAACCAATTGTCCGTCTGCTTTATAATAACATCGTGATTTTCCTGCGGGAAGCAAAAACGAAATGAGAGGAATGTTTTGTTTATGAAAACGCAAAAACAAACGCGGCCTTTCTCGATCCGTGACAGCATCGCATATGCTGCCGGTGACCTTGGCTGCAACATGAGCTTTGCCCTGAAGGGCACAATCATGCCTCTGTTCTGGACCCAGGTTATGGGTCTGAGCGCATGGTACTCCCTGTTGATCGTCATTTTGCAGGTATGGGATGCTATTAACGATCCCCTGATCGGCACAATGATCGACTCTGACAGACACAAGTACAGAAGAAACAAGTTTCTGCAGTACATTTGGGCTGGCTCCATCGGTCTGATCATCGGCGGTGCTTGCTGCTTCATCCCTGTGCCAGGTGCTCCTACTTGGGCAAAAATCATTATTTTTATGGCTGGTTATATCATTTGGGATGCTTTCTATACCGTGGCAAATGTTCCCTATGGCAGTCTGCTGTCCCTGATTTCCAAGGACCCTGCTGACCGCGCATCCTTGTCCGCATGGCGTTCTGTGGGTTCCATCCTGGGTAATATCCTGCCTATGGTCATCCTGCCCTTCCTGGTCTACAATGAAGACAAGTCCCTGAACGGCCCCATGGTTTTTGTTGCCGCTTTGGTTATGGGTGCTTTGGGCTTCATTTGCTTCCAGTTTATGATCAAAAACACGGAAGTCCGTGTTGACACCGAAGTCAATTGTAACGAAGATCAGCCCAAGTTTAATGTTTTCAAGGCTATGGGCAACTTCCTGAAAAACCGTCCCGCCGTTGGCGCAACCCTGGCTGCTATGGGTATGTTCATCGGTATGCAGGGTGCAAACACCGCAGTTTCTGTTACATTCCAAATCTACTTCGACAATACACAAATCTCCGGTATCGTCAGCGCCTTCTCCATGCTTCCCGTTGTAATCTTTACGCCTCTTGCCCGTAAGATGGTTGTAAAATACGGTAAGAAGGAACTGTCCATTGTTGGCTCTTTGTGCTATATTTTGGGAGCTGTCGTTCTCTTCCTTGCTCCCCTGGGCATCATTCCTGTTACGGAAACCAATACCGGTCTGGATCTGATTATTTACATCGTTGCTCAACTGATTATGGCTCTTGGCATGGGTATCTACTCTACCGTTTCCTGGGCAATGATGGGTGATGCCATCGACTACAATGAGTGGAAAACCGGCAACCGTGAGGAGGGTGTTGTATATTCTCTGCACTCCTTCTTCCGTAAGCTTGCTCAAGGTGTCGGTCCTGCTGTTGCGCTGACCATTATGCAGGGCATGGGCTACGTCAACAACGCTATCGACCCCAAGACCGGTGCGGAGTTCATCGATGTCAACAAGTTCGACTGGGCATTTGCGCAGGATATCCGTTTCCTGGTGGCAATTCTGTTCCTCGTTGCCGGTGTCATGCTGTTCGTAGGACTGGGCCTTGTCTACAACTTGGACAAGAAGACCATGGATGTTATGAATGCTGAATTGACCGATCGTCGCAAAGCTGCCGAATAAGTAAAACTACAAGTTTCACCCTGCCGCGCTCCGGCAGGGTGAAGTTAAAGTTTACAACTTTTTTATTTATTTCAATTACCGAATATGCTATAATAACCCCATCTCAAATCAGGAGGATAATACATTGAGAACGATCATTAATTTGAATGCCAAATGGGCTTTCTCCAAGTTGGCCACCGCTGTCCCTACTGAAATCGACAAGAAGTGGGATTTTGTTAATCTGCCCCATTCCTGGAACGCCATTGACGGACAGGATGGCGACAGTGACTACTACCGTGGTACTGCCTACTATGCCAAAAAGCTGAGCAAGCTGGACCTGCCTCAGAATCAGCGTTATTACCTGGAGATCCGTGGCGCAAACTCCTCTGCCGATGTTTATGTCAACGGCAAGCACGCAGCACATCACGACGGCGGATACTCCACCTGGCGTGTAGATATTACCGACCTTACAGAACAGGAAAACCTGCTGGTTATCGCTGTCGATAACGCAGCCAACGATAAGGTCTATCCTCAGGTGGCTGATTTTACCTTCTATGGCGGCCTGTACCGGGATGTAAACCTGATTTGCGTGCCTGAGAGCCACTTTGACCTGGATCATTTTGGCGGCCCCGGTATTGCTGTAACCCCTGTGGTGGACGGCAAGAATGCCAACGTTGTGATTGAAACATGGATCACCAACTCCAAGCTGGGTCAGACAGTCCGCTACACCATTTATGATCAGGAAGAAAATGTAGTCAGCACCCACGAAGTAAACGACACCAAGCTTTCCACCGTTATCGAGAACGTCCACCTGTGGCACGGCCGCAAAGATCCTTATCTGTACTGTGTTGAAGCAGAGCTGATCGAAAACGGTGAAGTGATCGACAGTGTTTGCACCCGTTTTGGCTGCCGCAGCTTCCGGATCGACCCTGAGAACGGTTTTATTCTCAACGGCGAGGAATACCCCCTGCGCGGTGTTTCCCGTCACCAGGACCGCTGGGGCCTCGGCAACGCGCTGCTTCCTGAGCACCACGAAGAGGATATGGACCTGATTTGCGAAGTAGGCTGCACCACCATCCGGCTGGCACACTATCAGCACGATCAGTACTTCTATGACCTGTGTGATGAGCGCGGTCTTGTGATTTGGGCAGAAATCCCCTATATTTCCCAGCATATGCCCACCGCCCGTGAAAACACCATCAGCCAAATGAAAGAGCTGATCGTGCAGAACTACAATCACCCCTCCATCGTGGTATGGGGTCTGTCCAACGAAATTTCCATGAAGGGTGACAGAGATCCGGACTTGCTGGAAAACCACAATATTCTCAACGATCTCTGCCACGAAATGGACAAGACACGTTTGACCACAATTGCCGCGGTTTCTCCCTGCCCTATCGACAGTCCCTATATTCAGATTCCCGACGTAGTTTCCTATAACCACTATTTCGGCTGGTACGGCGGCGAGACCTCTATGAACGGCCCCTGGTTCGACAACTTCCACAAGACCCATCCCAATATTCCCATCGGTTGCTCCGAATACGGCTGTGAGGCACTGAACTGGCACACCTCCGATCCCAAGCAGGGCGACTACACCGAGGAATATCAGGCATACTACCACGAAGAACTGATCAAGCAGCTCTTCCCCCGGAAATTTATGTGGGCAACCCATGTTTGGAATATGTTTGACTTTGGCGCAGACACCCGTAACGAAGGCGGCGAAAACGGTCAGAACCACAAGGGACTGGTAACATTTGACCGGAAGTACAAGAAGGATTCCTTCTATGCATACAAAGCATGGCTCAGTGATGAACCCTTTGTCCACCTGTGCGGCAAGCGTTATATCGACCGGGTCGAGGATGTTACCAAGGTGACCGTTTACTCCAACCAAAAAACTGTTGAGCTGTTTGCCAACGGTAAGAGCCTGGGCGTGAAGGAAGCACCTGATCACTTCTTCTATTTTGATGTTCCCAATGTGGGTGATACGCACCTGGTCGCCGTATCCGGCGATTTGAAGGATGAGAGCTGCATCCGCAAAGTAGATGTGTTCAACGAGGACTACCGGCTGAAAGAAAAGAACGCCATTTTGAACTGGTTCGATATCACCGAAGTTGAAGGTCACTTGAGCCTGAACGACAAGATGAGCGACATTCTGGCAACACTGCAGGGCAAAATGCTGCTGGGCGGTATGCTCATGAAGCTGATGCCCAAAAATAAAAAGGGCAATGTGGAGGCCATGGGCTTTGAGATGAATGATTCCATGATGTCCATGCTGGGTGGTTTCACCATTCTGCGACTGATCGGCATGGCTGGCGGAATGTTAGGCTTCTCCATGTCCAAGGAAGAGCTGCTGGACCTGAACGCCAAGCTCAATAAGATCAAGCGACCCAAGAAATAATTAACCAATATGCAAAACCCAGGTATTGCACCGCGTGTAATACCTGGGTTTTATAGTTATTCCGGGATGGCAATGAACGCCATCCCGGAATTGGGTTTATTTCTTCACTTTCAGGGTTGCGGCAGCAGAATTGATCACATTGCCGTATTTATCTGTGATCACACAGCGGTACTGGTAACCGTTTCTTGCGGCGGTGACCGGCACCTTCAGGGTAGCAGTCTTGTTACCCTTATTTGTTGCTTTCTTCCAGGTCCCCTTGGCATTCTTTCGGAACTGCCACTGGTATTTCAGACCTGTGCCCTTGGCAACCACTTTAAAGGTGGCAGTCTTGCCAACAGCCAGCTTTACAGCAGACGGCTGAGTAGTGATCTTCAAGGTAACAGTCTTCAATGTCGCTGCATTGGAATAAATTACATTGCCATACTGATCGGTGATCTTGCAACGATATTGGTAGCCATTACGGACAGCGGTAACAGGGACATGCAAGGTTGCTGTTTTGTTGCCCGCAGCAGTTGCTGTCTTCCAGTTGCCCTTTGCAGAAGTGCGGTACTGCCACTGATATTTAAGCCCTGTCCCGCTAACCTTGACGGTAAACTTAGCAGTCTTACCGGCTGGCAGATACTTGTTTGCAGGTTGAACCGTCACCTTCAAGGTCACGATCTTCAAGGTAGCAGCTTTGGAATTGATTACATTACCGTACTTATCCGTAATCCTACAGCGGTACTGATAGCCGTTCCGGGCAGCAGTGGCTGGAACGCTCAGTGTAGCGGTCTTGTTGCCGGTGGCAGAAGCATTCTTCCACGCACCTGTTGTGGAAACTCTATACTGCCACTGATACTTCAGTCCTTCACCGACAGCCTTCACAGTAAACTTAGCCGTCTTACCGGTAGGCAGGTACTTGTTTAAAGGTTGAACCGTCACCTTCAAGGTAACGATCTTCAAGGTCGCAGCTTCGGAATTGATTACATTACCGTACTTATCCGTAATCTTGCAGCGGTACTGATAGCCATTCCGGGCAACAGTCGCAGGAACACTCAATGCAGCAGTTTTGTTTCCGGTAGCAGATGCATCTTTCCAGCTGCCTGCAGCCGTTGTTCGGTACTGCCACTGATACTGCAGGTCCTCACCGGTAGCCATCACAGTAAACTGTGCAGTTTTTCCTTCCAGGACAGTCTGATCGACCGGCTGCAGTGTAATTACAGGAACGGAGTCAGCAGCTCCGTCTACCTCTTCCAAACGGGCAGGATACTGGCTCACATCCACATTGCCGGCATTGTCTCCGGTGATGTAGTAAGTGTTGGATACACTGAAGGTTACATAATCATTGTATGTGCCCATATAGTAGGCATTTTCACCGTCATCGGCAGTATACACCAATGTGCCGGTTACTTTATCCATGCTCAGCACTTCCGCAGGTTTTGACGTTACCAACTCCAGACTTCCCTTGCCGTAGCCTGGATTGTTGTCTACGCGTTCGAACACTCGGATATAGGTCTTGGTGCTGCCATTATAGAAGTACAAACGGTAACCGCCAGCGGCAGCCTCCAGGTAAACATCCACCGCCTCGGACTTGTTGGTGGTGGTAGCCAAACGGTAATTTACGGATGCGGATTCCGTCTGACCGTTAAAATAAAGTTTGCTGCCGTTTTTATCCATATACAGCTTGTAGGCTTTATCTACGACTGGCTCTGTCACACCGGTGTTATCAGAACCGGAGGATCCAGTTTCGGTAATGTTCAGCTTATATGTAGATTTTACAGTCTGCAAACTATCGGCACCGTAAAAATCTCCGTTTCTCTGGCCCGGATGGGTATCCTCATCCGATACAACCACAGGAAACGCGCAGGTATAGTATCTTGCTTCCTCCAGATCGTAGAAAGGACCGTACTCATCCTCTTGCCAACCATAGTAGTCATACATCTGCTCAGACATATCCCAGCAGCCGAAGTTCTCTTTCATATCGGCAATTGCCGTGGCAACAGTGGTACCGTTACACATATTATCCCAGAAACATTCCTCATACAGGTAGTCACCATCGAATGTGACAGACTGGGAGTATCCATAGACCACTTCCACGCCCATATCCCGCATAGGCTGGCACATGGTGTCGGTAGCCATACCTAAGCATATTGCCATCCAAAGAATACCGCCGGGATTTTGGGAGGTCATATGGTTTGCAATGGTAGCACCGTTAATGCAGATACCGTCAGAATAATACAGCGCGCCGTCAGCATAGTCAGCATCCGTCAAACCAGTAGTACTGGTCAGACACAGATAGGAGTTTTCAGCACCGGTAACATAGTCATATTCGTCGTTCGGATTGATATAGTCTGTATCACCGTGGGAGTCAAAAATCACAACTGCGCCTTTGCTCATTGCATTTGCGACAGTATCCACGGTCGCAGCTTTGCCGGAATACAGGGTATAGCCATCGGTATCACCAATAGCTTTGGCAATTCTCGCGGCCTCATTTTTATACTGGGCTGTGAAAGAATCGTCAATGCCATAGTACGGACCTACAAGAAACACTTCCGTACTGGTGCTGCCCTTGGTGGCAACAGGCACATTGTAAGCGCCGGAGGCCTCCGGATCCGACGGTGCCACCATTTCATCTTGAATTTGACGCATCCGAGGACTGTAAACACAGCGTACGCCGTCTACCGTCCACCAGGTAAAGAAATTGCCATTACGATCCAAAGAACCATCCACATAGCTATCGGAGGACACGACAACAGCAACAGCCGCATCGGCAAGCTCCGTTTCTGAAAGGTTCTTTTTTGCGTGACTTTCTTCCATCTGATCAATTTTCGCAAAAACAGCATCCGCTGCCTGATAATCCTGCTCTGTCAGCAAATTACTTTCCGCTTCAGGAACAGTAGTACCCTGAACACCGAGTGCCGGAATCATTGAGCCGATCATCGCAAGCATCAAAAGCAACGCAAATATACGCTTGAACAGGTTTTTCAAAAAGCTCATCTCCTTATATTTTTGATAACAGCATCATTGTACCGCATCAACCTCATTTTTGCAACACATAACATTGTAATATGTTAAGAAAAAAGTGTTGGAGCAAAATCATCTCCAACACTCTTTTAAGTCTAATTGTTAGATTTCCTGGCGTCCTTCTAACGCTCTGGACAGCGTCACTTCATCTGCATATTCCAACTGACTGCCAACAGGCACACCATAGGCAAGTCTGGTAACCTTTACCTCCATAGGGCGAAGCAGCCGGGAAATATACATTGCTGTGGCCTCACCTTCCGTATCCGGGTTTGTAGCCATGATCACTTCCTCTACACCACCCTGAGCCACACGCTGCAAAAGCTCCTTAACGCGGATATCATCCTGCGTAATATGGTTCAGCGGCGAAATAACGCCGTGCAGCACATGATACAGTCCTCTGAATTCACGGCTGCGCTCCAAAGCGATCACATCCCGGGGCTCTGCCACAACACAGATCACGCTTTTTTCACGCAGTTCATCGTCACATATGGGACAAATCGGACGATCCGTCAGGTTTTGACACACCGGACAGGTATGGACGGTCTTTTTTGCTTCCACAATGGCATCCGCAAAGGCCTGCGCCTCCTGTGCGGGCAGACCAAGGACGTAAAATGCCAGTCGCTGCGCTGTCTTACCACCAATGCCAGGCAATCTGGCAAACTGATCTGCCAGTTCCTGCAGCGGTGCGGGAAAATACTGCATAGTTCCTCCTTAGAACAAACCGCCCAAATTAAGGCCACCGGTGAGCCGGGACATATTGTTGGCAGAATCGGTGTCTGCTGCGCGCATAGCTTCATTAACAGCCGCGATCACCATATCCTGCAGCATTTCCACATCGTCAGGATCCACAGCCTCAGGATTGATTGCCAGGTCTTTCAGTTCATGCTTACCTGTTACCGTAGCTGTAACCATACCGCCACCTGCAGTGGCACTGTAGGTCTTATTCTCCATTTCTTCCTGCATGCGCAGCATCTCCTGCTGCATCTTTTGGGCCTGCTTCATCATAGCCGCCTGATTCATTCCTCCGGGCATTCCCCGAAATCCACCCTTTGCCATTTTCCTATCTCCTTAACTGTTATTCTTTAATATTGATCAGATCGGAATGAGCTCTGCCAAAGGACAGCAGCTCATCCATCTGCTTGGATCTTCCGTTTTGTGCTGTCCGGTCCACAGCTACCGCCCTGACAGGTCTTCCCAAAATTGAAGAAGCCTTCCGGGAGAATACTTCCAAAACTTCGGCGGTTCCAACTATATCCTGTATAAACTTAGCACCACACAAAAGCACAAGCTTTCCGTCACGCAGTACACCTTGCACCGGAGAAGTCTCAGCAGAATTGATAAATCCTAATACAGGCGGCTTTAACTCTCTGCGAACCTGACTGACCACGTCCGTCCAAAACCCTACAGGCGCATCGTCTGTAACAGGCATCGGCTTTGGTTCCTCCGGCGGCGCATCCTGGTCGTCAGGCATAGGCGGATACTCCTCCTGCTCCGGTTCTTCAGCCTTTTGCGGAGCAGCAGCCACGGTAAAACTACCGCTACGAAGCTTCTCTTCAATTCTTGTCAATCTGGAATTGAGAGACTCTTGATCCATAGACAATTCCGGCTGACACATATTGATCACACAAAGCTCTGCGTCCATTCGCCTGCTGGTGCTTGTTTTAAAGCCCGCGGCAGTATTTTGAATAATAGACAGCATCCTTGTTAACTCACCGACGCTCAAACGGGCTGCAAGCTGCTTTGCCTCTGCTTCTGTAGCAACTCCGGAGAGCATACTGATAGCCTCAGCAGGAGCGGTTTTTATGATCATCAGATCCCGCGCCACGCAGGCAAGCTCGTCCAGCAATGCGGTCATATCCTTGCCATCGGCATAAAAGCGGTTTACCAAAGCCAGTGCTTTGGCCGTATCATGATCTGCAATATGCCCCATCAGTTTTCCACATTCCTGCACACCGGCAATACCCAGGCAGGCATAAACCTTTTCCGCAGTCAGATCACCGGTGATGGCAGAAGCACACTGATCCAATAAGCTTAGAGCGTCACGCATGCCGCCATCTGCCATTCTTGCCAAAATACGGGCAGCACTGTCTTCCAGTTCAATGTTTTCCTGATAGGCAACATACTGCAGTCGTGCCGCAATATCCTCCTGACCGATTCGGCGGAAAGCAAAACGCTGACACCGTGACAAAATGGTAGCCGGCACCTTATGCAGCTCTGTGGTTGCCAAAATAAACAGCAAATGGGCAGGCGGTTCTTCAATGATCTTCAACAGCGCATTAAAGGCCTGCATGGACAGCATATGGACCTCGTCGATGATATAAACACGCATTTTCACCTGAGAGGGTGAATATACCGCATCATCCCGAAGATCCCGGACATTATCCACACCGTTGTTGGAGGCTGCATCGATCTCCAATACATCCATACAGGAGCCGGCATCGATTGCCTGACAGGCTGCACAACGATTACAGGGGTTGCCATCCTGGGGATTTTCACAGTTAACTGCCTTGGCAAGAATTTTAGCACTGCTGGTCTTGCCGGTACCACGGGATCCGGTAAACAGATATGCATGGCTTAGTTTGCCGGTCTGAAGCTGATTTTTCAACGTTTGGGTTACAGCGAGCTGACCAACCACATCATCAAAGGTCTGGGGTCTGTATTTTCTATATAAAGCCTGGTACATTCTGTTCACCTCCCCTTTTCAAAAATCTAACCGGCTCATAACAAGATCGCACACCCACATTTGAACAGCCTGAACGCCCGGTTTCCATACAGCCAGCTCAGGATCGACACACCTGCGGCACACGGGGATAACCGCTTAATGCTGCTTGGTTCCCCACCTGACATGGTTCACGGGCTCCCGTTGCGCAGGACCGTTCCATCAACACCGCTTATATAGGCCAGACGGCACTCAAAACTGCCCGGGTGTGGGAATTCATCCCTGCTGTAGCGGATTGCAGGTTACAGAGCACCGCTATCTCCCCGACTAGTGCGACCTTGTTACGAGCCGGTTTTGCCGTAACAAGGCTTACATATTTAGTTCAGCTTGGATTCAATAAAGTCAGCAAGCTGCTGGAAGTTGGTGATCTGCTGATTCTCCATCTCCAGCTCAACACCCAGCTCAGACTCCAGGTCCATAATCATCTCGACCACATCCAGGGAGTCGATACCCAGGCTTTCAAAGGTGCTTTCCGGTGTAATATCCTCACGGGACAGCTCGAGCTGCTTTACCGCATAGGAAACCAACTTTTCATACATAGAATTTTTCCTCCAATATGCTTTTCTTTCTAATTGGACACTGGTAGTATTTTATTACATCCCATCCTATTTGTCAATGCCGGTTTTTAACATTACAGCCTGCTGCGTAAGCGGTAGCCCAAGCAATCTGAAGATTAAATCCGCCGGTATAGGCATCACAGTCAATGATCTCTCCGGCAAAAAACAGCCCCGGAACTTTCTTCGACTGCATAGTTTTGGGATCGATCTCAGAAACCTTGATACCACCGGATGTGATGATGGCTTCCTCCACCGGTCGTTTCCCGGTTATTTCCACAGGGAATGACTTCAACAACTCTGCCAGTGCTCTTCGCTGTTCCTTCCGCAGGGAGTTTGCTTGCAAAGAAGCGGAAATATTCAATCTCCGAAGAACGACCGGGATCATAGACCGGGGCAAAAGGTCTGTTAAGGCATTTTCCATTGACCGATTACGGTACTGATCCAAATCCCGGATAATTCGCTCCTGAAGCTTCTGCAATTCCAGGGCGGGCTTTAAATCGATTAAAAGCTTGCACCCTTCCCCCTTCAAATGTGCGCTGGCAGACAGGGCTGTGGGGCCGGAGACACCAAAGTGGGTAAACAGCAGTTCACCAAAGTCCTTGTATAGCACCTTGCCCTTTTGATCTACCAGCTTGACAGCTACATTGCGCAGGCTCAGCCCCTGCATATCAGCGTGATCCCTTCCGGCAGCGCATAGAGGCACCAAGGAGCCTACCGGCTCTATCACTGTATGTCCGAGGGCTTTGGCCATAGCATAGCCGTCACCTGTTGAACCCGTTGAGGGATAGGATACACCGCCAGTAGCCAGTATAACACAGGGGGCAAAATAGTCACCGTGAGCCGCACGGACACCTCTTACCCCCTGGTCATCCGTCAGGATCTCGCTCACCCGTTCCGTAACGATCTGTACTTTTTTCTTAGTCAGTTCCCGCTTCAGGCAGTCAAGTACAGACTGCGAACGGTCCGATACGGGAAAGACGCGGTTTCCGCGTTCTGTTTTTAACGCACAGCCGCGTTCCTGAAGGAATTTACATATCTGCTCCGGCGGAAAGCTTTCCATTGCGCTGTAGAGAAAACGGCCGTTGCGGGGAGTATTCTCCAGCACCTCACGGGATGAACAATGATTGGTGACATTGCACCTTCCTTTACCCGTGATCAGCAGCTTTTTCCCAAGGCGATCATTACGCTCTAAGAGGAGGACACGACTCCCCTGCCCTGCAGCCGTAATGGCAGCAAACATCCCGGCAGGACCACCGCCAACAACGATCACATCATATGTCATAGGGCATCATCCTTTTTTTCGTATATGTGATGCTGCTGCCAGATATTCTCCAATTTATCAAAGGTACTGCGCAGTACATCCTCACGGGCAGAGATCAGCGCAACGATCAGCGCATTGACTAAGCTCAGAGGAGCTGTCAACGAGTCCACCAAAGAAACCATATCACTTTTGGCCACCAGCACATAGTCACAGTATTCCGCCAGCGGGGAAAGCATGCTGTTGGTAATGCCGATAACCGTTGCGCCGGCCGATCTGCAATAGGCCACACCTTGCACTGTGGAATTGGAGTATCTTGGGAAGCTGAACGCGACCACTGCGTCACCTTTTCGCACATTGATCAATTGCTCCAAAACTTCACCGGAGTTGCTGTTGGTGATGATGTGTACACGCTGAAACAAAAATTTCATGTAATAGCCGAAAAAACTTGCCAATGCCGACGCGGAGCGAACACCCAAAATGTAAATATTCTCCGCATTTAAAAGGGCCCGTACAGCACCCTGGAAAGCATCACGCTCCACGGTGTCACAGGTTTGACGAAGCTTTTCTATGTCCGCGTGCAGCACAGTAGAAACTACATCCTGCGTGCCGATTCGATCCATGGTTACGCCCATTCTCTGCACAGCCGTCAAACGGTTGAGCACCATTTCCTGCATTGCCTTTTGCATCTGAGGATACCCCTCATAGCCCAGCTCCATAGCAAAACGGACAACGGTAGACTCAGATACACCGGCCTCCTTGCCCAAGCAGCTTGCCGTCATAAAAGCCGCTTTATCGTAGCTTTCACAGATCAGCGTCGCAATGCGTTTTTGCCCCTTGGAAAAGGTTGGCATTTTATATTCGAGAATCGAAAGAATATCTTCGTTCATAGCTGAAGCTCCTTATATTCATTTTGAGTTAGATAACGCCACTTCCCAACAGGAAGTGTGCCCAGCTTTAATGTACCTTCTGCCACACGTATCAGACGTTTTACTTTCATACCGGCTCGCGCGCACATTCTGCGGACCTGACGGTTGCGTCCCTCATGAATGGTGATCAAAATAGTTGCCCGATCCAGGGAGGCCTGCAGCACCGAAATTTTCGGCGGTGCGATCAGGTAGCCGTCCAATTTAATAGGCTTCTTCAGACGTTCCAATCCTTCGGGGGTATAGCCGCACACATCGACCTGATATTGTTTTTCCACCTCATGACTGGGGTGCATCATTTTATTGGCAAATTCTCCGTCATTGGTAAGCAACAGAAGCCCCTCTGAGTCCATATCCAGCCGTCCAACAGGATACACACGGGTGCCACAGTCCCGGACGAGACAGGTCACATCTTTTCGGCCATGTTCATCGGAAAGGGTCGTTACATACCCCTTCGGCTTATGAAGCATAATGTACACATGCTCTGCGGCAGACGGGATCTGAATCCCGTCCACCTGCAGTAAATCTGATTGCGGATCTGCCAATTGGCCTAATGTGCAGGTCTGACCGTTGCAGGTAACACGCCCCTGTTGGATCATTTGCTCCGCCTGACGCCGGGAGGCAACTCCTCGTTGCGACAGGATTTTTTGAATTCTTTCCTTCATGTTCCGCCTCCGGAAATCAATCTTTTCCACCAGGGTGGCTCTGAAACAGACTCTTGTTCGATGGTTTGCCCGTACACAATAGGAATTTTCCCCACCGGGATGTCGTCAACATAAATATGCGCATACCCTGCGTTTTGACCCATTGCTACAGGTGCGTAAACGAATCCGGGCTCCGGCAATTGTGTGCTGTACGTTTCACTCTCCGCCAGAGCATAGCAGAAATCCTCTCCTGCCAAAAGCTGGACAGTTCCGGCAGTGCCGCCGGCCACCTCCCGGTAACCCAGGCAGCTTCCCTTTTCCACAAGCACGACAGGGGTGTATTGGCAGAAGCTTTTTTCCAGTAAAGTTTTGTGATCATTCCAGTCGTCCGGTGCATTCAATGTAACCGCAATGATCCTGCGGCCCTGTCTGACAGCACTGGATACCAAAATCCGCCCCGCGGCCTTGGTAAAACCTGTCTTCACACCGTCAGCACCCTCAATCTGCCACAAAAGCTTATTATGATTTCTCAGTGTGCGTTGTCCGATGCGTACCGTCTTCGTAGAAACAGTCTGAGCAAAAACGGCATTGTTCATAGCATAAGCTGCAAGCTTTGCCATATCCCTTGCTGTAGAATAATGACCGGGTGCATCCAGTCCGTTTGGGTTGACGAAGTGAGAATTCTCCATCCCCAGCCTGTGGGCTTTGTCGTTCATCAGTTCAGCAAACCCTTCCACAGTGCCGCCGCAGTATATGGCTAAAGCCACTGCTGCATCATTGCCGCTGTGAAGCATCAAGCCGTATAGCAGTTCCTGAACCGTCAGGATTTCCCCCTCCTGCAGATACATAGAAGAACCTTCGATGCCCACGGCTTCTTTGGGGATCTTCACCCTATCCAAAACATTGCATTGCTCGCAGACAACCAACGCTGTCATAATTTTTGTAGTGCTGGCAATCAACGCCTGCTCGTCTGGATTTTTTTCAAAAAGCACCCTGCCTGTCTGTCCATCTACAACAATGGCACGCTGCGCCGATACTGCACAGGCTGTTACAGGCGAAAAAAGGACGGCAGCCAGCAAAGCAGCTACCATCCCGGCAATCAAAGTTTTCATATCCGTCACCCCGGAATAGTATTCCCCGGGAAATAACGGTTATTCTGCTTTTTTCTCTGTTCTTGAATCAATAAACGCGGCGATCTTATCCAGTGTATCCGGAACCATCTCTACAAGACGGTCTGCGGTGGTATTTGCCGGTGTGGCAACAGGCAGCATCCGGACATTGCCATCCTTGATGATCAAAAAGGCCACCGGTGTCACTTTAACGCCAGCGCCCACGCCGCCGCCAAAGGGATTATCCTGATGATTAACATTCTTGGAGACGAAGTCAGAACCGCCGCCGCCAAAGCCTACGCTGACCTTAGAGACAGGAATAATGGTCACGCCGTCAGCAGTGGTGATGGGCTCGCCAACAACAGAATTTACATCCACCATTTCACGGATCTTCGCAATGGTACTATCTAACATATTGGGTAAACTTTTGCTCATTTTAAAGCACCGCCTTTTTTCAGTTTCAGAATTTTCAAATATTCACGCAAAATTATGATTCCGTGTTTCACGCCCAGACTGAGAATTCGCCCCACTGTAATGGTGACTTCCACACAGGCAATAACACGGGGGGTATCTGCAAGAAAATCGCAATCAACCTGCACATTGCGCCGCTTGATAACAAAAACACGCTCTAAAAGGGGCATGATATTCCCCACCGCCGTCCAGGCTCTGCCATAATTGATTGCCAGATCGCAGGGGTCGTCCCCAGCCATCACAACCAAAAGCTCCAGCTTGTTGACCCGCAGCTTTCTGCGCAGACTTCCCAAAAAATCAACCAAAAGCTTCACCAGCGGCATTAGATCCGAAAGCTTGCCGCCCTTTTTTTGCTGCATCTGTTTTGTACCGCTTTTTTCATTTGGCGTTTTGTCCGTTTTCTTCTTTTGTGAGGCCTTCTTTTCCTTTTTTTCTTTTGGATAAAGCTTGATCTTTACAAAGCCCAAAAGTGCAGACAATACAAGTCCATCCTCGTTATAAACAAGGCGAACACCTATCGGAATCAGCGACAACAAAACCAAAACGGCCAATGCAACCAACCAGCCCATCAGGCTTCCTCCTGTACAGGTACCTGTCCGGTCACTTCCGGAATGGATTGCTGATCCTCATCCGGCATCACCGGCTCGCCAAGGCTGACCTTTTCAATTTCCGGAAGCTCCTCCAAAGAGCTCAGGCCAAAGGTTCTGAGGAAATTGGGTGTGGTGCGGTAAAGAATAGGACGGCCCGGGACATTTAACCGACCGGCATCCTCAATCAGTTTCTTGTTTAAAAGCGCACCAATGGAGTAGGAACTGTCCACACCGCGGATCTGCTCTACCATCGCCTTGGTCGCCGGCTGATAATAGGCTACGATGGTCAGTGCCTCCAACTGAGAAGCGGAAAGCTTTGGCGGTTTTCTGGTTTCCAGTGCGGCAGTAATATAATCCGCCATTTCACCGGAAGAAACCATTTGATAACCCTTTTCCAGCTTTAAAATACGAATACCTCTGCGGTTAAAGGCCAATTCGTTGGCAAGTGCATCTGCCGCTTCTTCAATATCCTTGGGATCCGTTTCCAGAACCATAGCCAACCGTGATATTTCGATCCGTTCTCCTGCGGCAAACAAGATGGCCTCAATGATTCTTTGCAATTGTTCTTGTTCCATCAGGTCATCTCCTTGTCTTCATCAGGATTTTTAATCAAACGCACATTGGGATTTTCACCGGAATCATCATCTTCCAGTAATACTGAATTGGTTTTACAAAGCTCCAAAATGGAAATAAATGTTGCAACGATTTC
The DNA here is from genome assembly GCA_017435615.1 of Oscillospiraceae bacterium. GTDB lineage: Bacteria > Bacillota > Clostridia > Oscillospirales > Oscillospiraceae > Faecousia. Next base: position 73,643 of record JAFSET010000012.1, read on the forward strand.
CGAACGGCTCTTACTGCCACGGAACAGGTTTTTCAGCTTTTCGATACCACGCAGCACCAACCTGCGGATTAGTTCCGTGGTTTTTTTAGACACCGGATAGGGCTCTTTGCCAACGATACCCTTAAAATTCACTGTTGGTGGGGGCAACCGCCGTTGATTGCGCTCCGCGATTTCATCCAGTGCCCGGAGCATATCTTCCGGCTCGTGCTTGTATCGATAAGTCTCATCACGGCGTAATGGCTCCGGCTGCTTGGTAAAGATACAGCGCCCCACTTCATTTCGCGGCTCCAACACCGTTATGGCCATGCGAATTTGCTCCAAAGCCTCCCGGCGTTGACGCTCGATCAGAGACTGACGAAGCAGATCCAACTCCGTTTCAGCCTCCGCGGCCTCTGCGGCGGACAGCAGCATCTTGGTCTTGATCAGCATCAAATGAGAAGCCATGGTGATAAATTCACTGGCAATCTCCATATCCAGCCGTTTCATTTCGTCCAGGTACGCCAAATACTGCTCTAAAATCGCGGTAATGGACACATCCTGGATCTCTATTTTGTTTTTACTCAGAAGCAGGAAGATCACATCCAGCGGACCTTCAAAGTCCTCCATCGTTTCATTTCTGGTATGAACGATGCCTTCCAGCCTATATTGCGGTTCTGCCATACAGACTCTCCATTTAGTTTACATACTTTGGTTGATTATAACACTTTCAAGGCAATCATGCAAGTATTAATGCAAAATATTGCATAAAGATATTCAAGGATTGCTTTTTTCGACTGAATATGATATATTTCCTGTAGAATGGAGGCGAAGATATGGAAAATAACAAAAATCGATACAAAGAACTGGAAAAATATATGACCATCATTCTGATCGCTTTGGCAGTTCTCTTTCTTGTCTACCTGATCGCCGCAGGCACAGGTATTATTTGGCTAAAAGTACTCACAGCTATTATTGACATTTTCGTCGGTCTTTTATGCCTCGTCTATCTCTACCTTACAAAACTAATTTTTGCGCCCCGGAGCTTATGGATGACTTTCGCTGCCGGCTCTGTTGTGATCTGCACTTTATTTTCTTTAATTTTAAATTTCCCGTCGGTTCTGTAACTTGCTCCGGTCAACGCTTTCGTTGGCCGGATTTCTTATTGACAAATCATGTATCCTGTGATACTGTATTATCAAACTAATACACTGGAGGTGATCTTAAATGGTTTGGAAGTTTTCAGACGGACGGCCGGTATATGTGCAGATCATGGAGCACATCCAAACTGCCGTTCTGACAGGGATATTCCCACCCGGAAGCAAAATACCCTCAGTCCGGGAGCTTGCTGCCGACGCAAAAGTCAACCCAAACACCATGCAGCACGCTTTGCAGGAGCTGGAACAAAGCATGCTTTTGATCACGCAGGGAACCCTTGGGCGTTTTGTCACCCAGGATTCTGCCGTTATTGATGCTGCCAGGAATAAGCTTCTTCACAACCTGACCCAGGAATGTATTAAAAAATATGCTGCCCTCGGCATTTCGCCTGAGCAGGCAGCCAATCTGCTGCTGGAATGTGGCAAAAGGGAGGCGTAACTTATGGATATTGTGCTTCAAACCAGTAATCTATCAAAAAACTACAGTGGTATTCGAGCTCTAAACAACTTGAATATCGCTCTGCCCAGTGGAAAGATCATCGGTCTTTTAGGACCAAACGGCAGCGGCAAAACCACCCTGATCAAGCTGATCGCAGGCCTTTTAACACCTACGGAGGGTTCCATCGAGGTTTGCGGCGTGCCGGTCGGCCCGGAAACAAAATCGATGATCTCTTATCTTCCCGACAGAGTGTACTTCAATCAAAGTCAAACTGTGGAGCAGCTTTTAAACTATTTTCAGGATTTCTACGCTGATTTTGACCGTCAGCGAGCTGTTTCCATGCTTTCCATGCTTAGAATTCCTATGAATGTGAAATTCAAAACACTTTCCAAGGGCGCTCGTGAAAAGGTGCAGCTTGCCCTTGTGATGTCCAGGCGTGCAAAGCTTTATCTGCTGGATGAGCCCATTGCCGGTGTGGATCCGGCCGCTAGAGATTTTATTCTTCACACCATCGTAACCAATTATGATCCCACAGCCACTGTACTGATCTCTACCCATTTGATCGCAGATGTGGAACCTGTCCTTGATGAATTCTTGTTTATCAATATGGGCCAGATCATCTGTCTGGGTTCTGTGGACGATATGCGGGATAAGACCGGAAAAACACTGGATGAATTATTCAGGGAGGTGTTTAAATGTTTGCCAAGCTTGTAAAACATGAATTCCGCAGTGTCAGCAAGCCCCTGACGTTCCTAAGCATTGCTGCGGTTGCTGCCGGATTGATCGGATCACTGTTAATGTGGTATTTCCTGTCTAATATTGACATTGAGGGAAAGGAACTTCCCAGTATACTTGCAATTCTTATGTTGGTCGGCATCTACATCAGCCTGCTGGCCTATTCTGTTGCATCTATGATCATCATTTACTATCGGTTTTATAAAAGCAAATTTACAGACGAAGGCTATCTGACCTTTACCCTGCCTGTTTCTACCCATCAGATCCTGCTGTCCAGCATCTTAAATCAATTGATCTGGTCAGCGATCATTTCTGTTGTGCTGTTTATTTGCTTTGGCCTGATCCTTGCGCCTCCTGTGTCAATGGTTGCCAAAGAAATTGGCGGACATATGGACTGGGGTATATTTTTCCAGGAACTTGACGGCCTGTTTCCCGTGGGTTCATTTGTGATCACCACGATATGCGGTGAAGTTTACAGTTTGGTTCTGCCGCTGCTGTCTATCACCATTGGCTCCCTTGTTGCTAAGAAGCATAAAATTCTTGCATCTTTTGGAATAGGCTACGGTATTACTATGGCAGTATCCACCTTGACAAGCTTCATCACCATTGCGGATATAATCCGACAGACCTTTGCAAACGACATGTACTACGAACCGACTATTTCCATGTCGTCTATGCTGATCCCCTCTATGATCATGCTTGTAGTCGGTGTGGGCGGATATTTCCTGATGCACTACCTGATTGAAAGAAAGCTTAATATTTAATCACTATATTCAAATAGCCGTGGGACGAAACTCGCCCCACGGCTATTTTACGTTCAATATGAAATATTCACGCTGTCTCCAGTACCTTCCTGGCCCTCAGTCTCTGCGGTACATTTCAGACGTGTCATTGCGAACCAGTGACCGCTGTCACTGGTGTGGCAATCCGTTTTCTTTTGCAATCCGTAGCAACGTACAAGGCCTTGTAGGACCGTCCAGAGACCAGTCCCTGTGTGGATCCCGAATTCTTTATTTGACTTTCAAGGTTGCGGCTTTGGTGTTAATCACATTGCCGTATTTGTCGGTGATGACGCAGCGGTACTGGTAGCCGTTTCTTGCGGCGGTGACCGGTACCTTCAGGGTAGCGGTCTTATTACCCTTATTGGTTGCCTTCTTCCAGGCACCCTTGGCGTTCTTCCGGAACTGCCACTGGTACTTAAGACCTGTGCCCTTGGCAACTACCTTAAAGGTAGCCGTCTTGCCCTTAGCCAGGGTCACGGAGGATGGCTGGGTGGTGATCTTCAAAGTAACGATTTTCAGGGTCGCTGCCTTAGAATAGATCACATTGCCGTACTGATCTGTGATCTTACAACGGTACTGGTAACCGTTCTTTGCAGCGGTAGCTGCGACGCTCAGGGTAGCCTTCTTGTTGCCGGTGCCGGAGACGTTCTTCCAGGTGCCCTTGGCATTCTTCCGGAATTGCCACTGGTATTTCAGACCTGTGCCGGATACCTTGACAGTAAACTTGGCAGTCTTCCCGGCAGGCAGATACTTGTTTGCAGGCTGGGTGGTGACCTTCAATGTCACAACCTTCAAGGTGGCAGCGTTGGAATACACGATACGGCCGTACTTATCCGTGATCTTGCAGCGGTACTGATACCCGTTCTGGGCAGCCGTAACAGCCACACTCAGAATAGCGGTCTTATTACCGGTGGCAGATTCGTTTTTCCAACTTCCCTTGGAGGAGGTGCGATACTGCCACTGATAAGTAAGCCCTATACCGGTGGCCTTGACCGTGAACTTGGCAGTCTTTCCGGCAGGCAGATTGGCACCTGCAGGCTGGGCGGTAACCTTCAGGGTCACGACGGTCAGGGTTGCGGCATTGGAGCTCAGAACATTGCCGTACTTGTCGGTAATCACGCAGCGGTACTGATAGCCATTCCGGGCAGCGGTAACCGCCACGCTCAGGGTAGCAGTCTTGCTACCGGTGGCAGTTTCGTTCTTCCAGCTACCCTTGGAGGATGTACGATACTGCCACTGGTATTTTAAACCTTCGCCGGTGGCTTTTACAGTAAATTTCACAGTTTTCCCGGTTGGAATATTCTGATTTACAGGTTGTGTTTTCACACCAAACACCGTCAATTTTACCGTTTCCGTGTAAACCTTTACTCCAAAACTATCGGTAATTTGACAACGATACTGGTAGTCGTTCCGTGCTGTCGTTACAGGTACCGTTAACACAGAAGTTTTGTTGCCGCTTGAAGAGGCATTTTTCCATTCTCCGTCTGCAGAAGTGCGGTATTGCCACTGATAAGTAATATTTTTTCCGGAAGCAGCAACTGTGAACTTCACACTTGAACCTGCAATGGCATAATTGGCAACAGGCTGTTTTTCAATTACAGTTGGAACATAGCTTGTATGCAAGGTCGCATTTTTTAACACAGCATTGCCTGCACCAAATGTAATCAACGCCCATTGCTCCTGCGTTCCGGTGTAACAAACAGTTTCCAGGCTATAGCAGCCGTTGAATGCGAAATTACCAATCTGGGTCACACCGCTGCCAATCGTCAGAGAAGACAAGGCGCCACAATTGGAGAACGCATTAACATCAATTTCAGTTACGCTATCCGGAATCTTTACCGAGGACAAGCTGTAACAGGAAGCAAATGCATCTTCACCGATAACAGCTACACGCTTTCCAAGGCTCACTGATGTCAGTTTATCGCAGCTAAAGAATGCTTGCTTCCCAATAATAGTCGTACCGTTGCCAAAAGAAACGGATGTTAGGCCAACACAAGCTCTGAAGGCAGCATTACCTATAACGGTCACGCTATCCGGTATGATTAAAGATGTCAAGCCGGTGCATTCATAGAACGCATAATCGCTAATACTGGTGACACTGTCCGGGAAGGTGATGCTCACCAGGCTGCTGCAACCTCGGAATGCATAATCGCCAATACTGGTGACACTGTCCGGGAAGGTGATGCTCACCAGGCTGCTGCAACCTCGGAATGCAGAATCGCCAATACTGGTGACACTGTCCGGGAAGGTGATGCTCACCAGGCTGCTGCAACCTCGGAATGCATAATCGTCAATACTGGTGACACTTTCTGGGATGGTGATGCTCACCAGGCTGCTGCACTCATAGAATGCATAATTTCCAATACTGGTGACACTGTCGCCGATGGTGATACTCACCAGGCTGCTGCACCCCAAGAATGCAGAGCTTCCAATGCTGGTGACACTGTCCGGGATGTTGATGCTCACCAGGCTGCTGCACTCATAGAATGCAGAACCTCCAATGCTGGTGACACTGTCCGGAATGGTGATACTCACCAGGCTGCTGCAATTATAGAATGCTTCATAGCCGATGCTGGTGACACTGTCACCGATGGTGATGCTCACCAGGCTGCTGCAATAGTAGAATGCCTCATCGCCAATGCTGGTGACACTGTC
>JAFSET010000091.1 GCA_017435615.1 Oscillospiraceae bacterium
AAGTATTAAAAGAAATACGATATACAAGCAAATAAGGAGTTACTTATGAACGAAAACAAAGTGATTCTGATTTCTGTGGACGGTATGCGTCCGGATGGCTTTCTTGCCTGTGGCAATCCGTATATCGAAAAGATGATGGATACAGCACCTGCTGACGAATGGGAAGGAGCGCCTGTAATCTAAGATGACTGTTTTTTCTGCAACATTAAACCAAACCGCTTTTTTACTTCTGTTTATCTTGGTCGGCTATGTGCTATCGAAGTGGAAATTCGTTCCGGATAATGCACAGACCGTGCTTTCCAAGCTGGAAAACACATTTTTTATTCCGGCTCTGGTGCTGGGGACATTTATCGATAATTTTACCACCCAGACCATCACCACGGCTTGGAAATTGCTTTTGGGCAGTTTGGCTTTGGCGATGATCGCCATTGGTCTGTCGTTGCTGTGTGTCCGTTTTTGCAGCAAGGATAAATACGAAAGGAACATCTATACCTACGGTCTGTGTTTTTCCAATTTCGGATTTATGGGGAACGCGGTGGTGAGTGCCTTGTTCCCCCATATCTTTTTGGAGTACCTGATTTTTACTCTGCCCCTTTGGACACTGATCTATCTTTGGGGCGTGCCGGTCCTTTTGATGGGCGGCAGTGCAGAAAAGCAGACCTTGGGGCAGCGCGCAAAAAGCTTTTTGAATCCTATGTTTGCCGGTATGCTTTTGGGTGTACTGATTGGTCTGACGAATATGCCCGTCCCTCAGTTCATACGCTCAGCAGTTGCTGCAGCAGGCAGCTGTATGTCACCTGTGGCTATGCTGCTGACCGGTATGACAATTGCGCAGTTTAACCTGCGGGAAGTCCTTAATATGAAAGGTGTTTATCTGGTGACGGCCCTGCGATTGCTTGTTTTTCCTTTGCTTTTTTTGGGTGCAATGTTGGTGTTTCCCATGCCGGAAACCTTTTCCATCTGTGCAATCTGCTCCCTTGCCATGCCCTTGGGACTAAACACTATTATCATTCCCAGTGCCTTGGGGAAGGACACAAAGGTAGCATCCGGTATGGCGCTGGTTTCCCATATTCTTTCCTGCCTGACGATCCCTGTTATTTTTATGCTCTTTCAATATGTGCTAATGTGATTGGACTGTAAAGCCTCCGGAAGTTCCGGAGGCGTTGCACATATTGAAATAGATTGGTGCAGAATTTTGTCCTATCCTTGACACACTCGTGTCCGGCAGCCCGATTATACAGGACGGGAAACTGGTCGGCGCCGTGACCCATGTTTTGGTAAATGATCCACAAACTGGATATGGTATTTTCATTGAGAATATGTTAGACGCCGTAGCATAAAAAGGGGGCAAAAGCGCCCCCTTAGTTTTGTTTTTGTACTGTTCCCGGCAAAAGACCGATACAGTTCTTGAATACCTTTGTAAAATAGGATAGGTTTTCAAACCCGCACTGCGCTGCTGCTTCTTTCACGGTGCAGCCAGAAAGGAGCGACTGCTTTGCCCGGTCGCAGCGCAGAAGATTTAAATACCGTGTCACCGTATAACCGGTATGCGCCTTAAACAACCGCAGAAAATAGTACTTGCTGAATCCGGTGCTTCGTGCAATTTGCTCTACCGTCAGCTTTTGACTCAGGTTCTGCTTCATAAACTCCACCGCGATCCATACACTTTCCCGTGCGCTGTCGTGTTTTTTTCCCACTGGTTTCGGCTCACTGTAGTTCCTGCAGAGAAAAAGCAAAAGCTGCTGTACCGCACACTGGATCCCCGCATCCCGAAAGGTATCCCGGCTGTCAAACTCCTCTATCACCAGCTCAAATAACGCTCGCGCGGTATCGTTTTGAATCAACGAAGCAAACTGCAATTCAGACATATCTGCGATGTTGGCAATGCAAAAATCATTGTCAACGATCAAACAAAAGTACCGAACAACATCTGTGGTAGTCACAGAGTGAATTGCGTAAGAATTGATAACCGCCACATCTCCCTGTTGCACCGCAAATGTTTTTCCGTCACAGATGACATTGCCGCACCCTTCGACAAAGTACAACAGCTCCAAATTTAGGTGCAAATTCGGAACACATTCCTTGCTTTTACTCGCAATTCTGTCCTTGTGAAAAATAAATGGCAGGTTCTTTTGACCAAGAAAATGCGCTTCAAATGTTGTTTTATCCAAAGAAAGCAATATATTGCTATTCATTCGCAACATCCTCTCTTGTATTTCTGTCATTTATTATATATGATCAGTATAGTATTTGCAAGAATAACAAACAAATGGGGTGTATTTACAATGATAAAATTGATACCTGCAGTAAAACATATTGAAATCTACAGCAATTTTTTCTTAGGGCAAGGGCTCTGTTATGAAGAAAACAGTATCGACAGCAGACTGTTGTCCGCCCTAAAAAAGCTTCCCTACGACAAAGCTGGCGCCAAGCTGGATATTTGTATTGCCGGCCATACAGGAGAGGGGTACGAGCTTTCCATCAACGAAAACGATGTCCGCATCAAAGCAGACGGCCCTGCCGGTGCATTTTACGCAGTACAAACCTTACGGCAAATTTTTAAAAGTTCGGAAATCCCCTGCCTTTATATCAAGGATTTCCCGGATTTTGAATACCGCGGTTTCTACCATGATGTGACCCGGGGCAAGATCCCTACCGTGGAAACCATCAAGAAGCTGATCGATCAGATGGCGTATTACAAGCTCAATTCCCTTCAGCTTTATGTAGAGCATACCTTTGAATTTGAAGAATACAAGCACTTGAACGCTTCTACCGGCTGCTTGACAAAGGAAGACCTTTTGCAGATCGGTGCATATTGCAAGGAAAACTTTATCGACTTTGTTCCGTCCCTGTCCACCTTCGGTCACTTGTATGAACTGCTGGAGCAGCCCCAGTATAAGCATTTGCGTGTGCTGAAGAATTACGAAACGCTGCCTAATTTCTGGTATGCCAGAATGAGACACCACACCCTTGATCCGGAAAATCCCCAAAGCATTGCCCTTGTTGAAAGCCTCATTGACCAGTACATATCCTGTTTTGACAGTGAGTGGTTTAATATTTGCTGTGATGAGACATTTGACCTGCACACCTATGACGCGCTGGGGATCGATTCCGGCAAGCTCTACGTGGATTTTGTAAATAAAATCATTACCCACGTACAAAAGCACGGCAAAAAGGTGATGATGTGGGCGGATATTCTGCTGAAGCACCCCGAAACCATTGCGCAGATCCCTGAGGATATCTGTTTCCTGAACTGGGATTACAGCGCAGCACCGTCGGAGGAGAAGATCATCCGTTTTTCCCAATCGGGCAGAAATCAGATCGTCTGCCCCGGTACTCACACTTGGGGCGGACTGTGCGAAAATGTGGATATCGAGGAGCAGAACATCTGCCGTATGGTGGAGTATGGCTATGCCCATGGCGCAAAGGGTGTGCTGAATACCAACTGGGGTGACTGGGGTAACCCCTGCAGTCTGGAGCTTGCAATGTACGGGCTTGTGTTGGGAGCGGAAAAATTCTGGTCGGTCGCCACCGCGGTGGACGATGCTTTCTACAGCCGGGTCAATGGGTTGCTGTATGAAAATGACAACGGCATCCGGTACTTAAAGGAATTGAGCAAACTTCACACGTTGGCCAACTGGAAATTTTTTTGCAGAACCTACTTTTATCACCGCTACGGGTGTGAAAGCGATAAAATGGAAGCTACGCTTGACCTTGTCGCGGTACAACATGAGTATGCTGAACTGGCAAAGCGCCTGTCAGCAGAGCATTGGGTCCATGACGAATACCGGCAGGAAATGCTGGTGGTGGCAGAGGGTATCTGCGTGATTGCGGAGCTGTGGGCAAAGCTATTGGGTCAGCCCGCGGAAAGATTGACCGACACCCGGCAATGGCTACACAAATACTCCGAAAAGTGGCTGCAAAAGAACCAGCCGAACGAGCTTTACAGGATCCGGGAAATGTTCGAATATTGCGAGGATATTTGATCCTGCGCTGCCGTTGATCCGGAAAAATGCAAAAGGGAGCTGCTACATTTAGACAGCTCCCTTTTGCATTTACCCAATGATCCAAAGCCACAAAGGAATGGTGGCGGCAGAGAGAATGCTGGACAGCAAGACCAGCTTCGCCCCCAACCGGCAGTCCCGATCCACCAATTTCGGAAAGACCACCGGATTCAGTCCGCAGGGCATGCTGGCCACCAGCACCGCGGAAGGATATACCGCCTCCGGCAGCGTCATCACCGCGCCCAAGCCTTTACAAATACCAAAGGTGATCAGCGGCAGCAGCAAAAGCCGCACCACGCAGAAGATGATCACTCTTCCGTTGGGCAGCAGATCCTGACCTGAAAATGTGGAGAGCACCAAGCCCACCAGCACCATGCTCACCGGGCCAACACAGCTGCCGGCATTGGTCATAACTGTTTTCACCACAGCAGGGACAGGCAGCTGCAGCAAGCCCCACAGAATTCCTACGCCGATGGCAACCGTGATGGTACTGAGCAAAGACTTCAGCGAAAGCTTCTTATCTGTCAGCATGGATATGCCAAAGGTGTAGCAATACAGAGAAAGGGGAATGCAAAACACCATCATGTTATTCATAGCCGCCGGTCCGAAGACCTGCTCTACCAGCACATAACCAAAATAACCGTAGTTGGTGATGGCGGTATTATAATGATAGACCTTGCGCTCATAGCCATCCCGGGTCAAAAGCCGTGGGAAGAATCTTCCGATCAGGCTCAGCACCAACAGAATACCGGCTGCAATAAAGAATGTCATGTAATTGTTCCGAACATAGCTGACAGTAAAATGCTCGGCATAATTCAAAAACAGCTTGCAGGGGAAAAACAAATTCACAAGCAGCACAGAAAGCAGTCCGCTTTTTTCCGCTGCTCCCTTTTTCAGCTTGCCGATGATCCAGCCCAAAAGGATAAACAGATACAGCACCAGCAGCTGATTAAACATTGCGCCCACAGGCATCCCCTCCTTCCAAACGCCATTATACACCTCTGGTTTTAAAAAGCAACCCACCGGCGCAAAAAATCTGTCTTCTTGCATTTTTCGGATTCGCATGATATAGTTAAATTGTTCCTGTACGGGAATACCTTCCCTGAATCTCTGGAAAAGGAAACGGCTTATATGGATTCAATTTTACAGTTTTGGAATCAAATGACTGCCAACCCGTTGCTCTTTATTGCCGTAACCCTGACACTTGGGGTAATATTGGTAAACGGTTGGACCGACGCGCCCAACGCCATTGCCACCTGCGTGGTAACAAGGTGTATGCCTCCGAAGGCAGCGATCCTTATGGCGGCGCTGTTCAATTTCCTCGGCGTGTTCGTTATGACGCTGCTCAACGCCACTGTTGCCGAAACCATCACCAAAATGGTAGACTTCGGTACAAACCCGGATCTTGCCATCATCTCTTTAAGCGCGGCCCTGTTTGCCATTGTGCTTTGGGCCACCCTTGCGTGGGTGTTCGGCATCCCCACAAGCGAGAGTCATGCCCTGATCGCCGGTCTTACCGGCAGCGCCATCGCGCTGCATAACAGTCTGGACGGTGTCAACGGCGCAGAATGGGTCAAGGTCGTCTACGGCATCGGCATTTCCGTGGGTCTGGGCTTCGGCTTGGGCTGGCTGGTATGCAAGCTTGTCACCAAGCTGTTTTACAAGGCAAACCGTCCGAAAACAGAACCGTTTTTCCGGGGCGCGCAGATCGTCGGCGCGGCTTCCATGGCCTTTATGCACGGTGCTCAGGACGGGCAGAAGTTTATGGGTGTGGTGCTGCTGTGTGTGTATATGTCCCAGGGACAAGCCCTGCCTTCTGACATCCACATTCCCATTTGGCTGATGATCGTCTGCTCTGTGGTTATGGCCGCCGGTACGGCTATGGGCGGCAAGAAGATCATTAAGTCCGTGGGCATGGACACGGTGAAGCTGGAAAAGTACCAGGGCTTTTCTGCAGATATTGCCGCCGCGCTTTCCTTGCTGATCTGCTCTGTTTTCAGTCTCCCGGTATCCACCACCCACGCCAAGACCACCTCCATTATGGGTGTAGGCGCTGTCAAGAGAGTCTCTGCCATCAACTTCGGTGTTGTGAAGGAAATGGTATTGACCTGGGTGCTGACGTTCCCCGGCTGCGGACTGGTAGGCTTTCTCATGACAAAACTGTTCATGTTCATCTTTACTTGATTGAAAGGAGCTTTGAAAATGGCTAAAGGAGATAAATTCTATTTTGAAAATTTTGCGGAAAGCACCGCTTTTTCCAAGGAGGCCGCGGCCTATCTTGTGAAATGTCTGGAAAACTACGATCCCGAAAACATTGAGCAGATGCTGACGCAGATGCATGAGATCGAGCACAACGCCGATATGAAAAAGCATGAAATGAGCGCTGCACTGGCAAAAGCCTTCGTCACACCTGTAGACCGTGAGGATCTGGATATGCTCAGCCGTCAGCTGGATGATGTGACTGACGAAATCGAGGAAGTTCTTCAGAAATTCTACATCAACAACATCTCCGCTGTAGAGCCTGCCGCTGTAGAATTCGCGAAAAAGATCGTTTTGTCCTGCACCCTTCTGTGTGAGCTGATGGCAGAATTTGAAAACTTCAAGCGCTCCAAGAACATCAAGCCTTTGATCATCAAGATCAATGATGTGGAAGAAGAGTGCGACAAGCTGTACCTTGCCTCCATGCGCGCGCTGTCCAAAAACGCCACCGATCCCCTGCACGTGATTGCCTGGCGTGATATCTACCGCTGTCTGGAAGGCTGCGCCGACGCCTGTGAGCACGTCAGCGAATGCGTAGGCTCCGTGATCATGAAAAACACCTGATTCCCCCGGATAACCTGCCTTTGCCCCAAAAGCAAGCAGAAGCATTCATCCGAAAAACGCTCTTTTCCGGGGAGTATCGTCAGACATCGCAGGGGCGACCCGACGTCCCGCAAACCTCCCCCTTTTTGTAATGGATAATGGATAATTGACAATTGACAATTGACAATTGTGGTATTTCCTTCGGAAATATTTTTAAAAATGTCGCCTCCG
>JAFSET010000092.1 GCA_017435615.1 Oscillospiraceae bacterium
ATGTTACGCATCAGCGTTTTTCCTGTTTAACGAAACGGTAGAAACCTACCGACTTGTCATTGCGAGCCAGTGCGCACACTGGCGTGGCAATCCGTTTCCCCGGCATTCGAAGAATGCCATTGCCCGTTAGGGCAATCGGCTCGATAAACTGGAATTCATATATTGGGTGGCACGGCGGACTATGCTGAAAAATAAAATTCGTCTGTTCATAATTTGTGACTATTATTTTTCGTTCACTTGTGCTATAATGTATAAAATTATGCCTGCAGAAGGAGTTAAGAAATCAATTATGGGTATTTTTACAAAGCTTTTCGGAACCCGTTCCGACCGTGAGATCAAACGGATCCAGCCGATCGTGGATAAGATCCTGGCACTGGAGGAGGAGTATAAGGCCCTTTCCGAGGCTGAGCTGAAGGCCAAGACTGCCTGGTTTAAGGACCGGCTGGCCAAGGGCGAGACTCTGGACGATTTGCTGCCGGAGGCTTTCGCGGCCATCCGTGAGGCGGCAGACCGGGTATTGGGTATGCGGCCCTATCCGGTGCAGCTCATTGGCGGTATCGTGCTCCATCAGGGCCGGATCGCGGAAATGAAGACCGGTGAAGGTAAGACCCTGGTGGCCGTGCTGCCCTGTTATCTGAACGCACTGACCGGCCGTGGTGTTCATGTGGTCACCGTCAATGATTACCTGGCTAAGCGTGACTCGGAGTGGATGGGCAAGGTCCACCGCTATATGGGTCTGACGGTAGGCCTGGTGATCCCCAGTATGACCCCGGCAGAGCGCCGTGTGTCCTATGCTGCCGACATTACCTACTGCACCAACAACGAGCTGGGCTTTGACTACCTGCGTGACAATATGGCTCTTTACAAGCAGGAGCTGGTACAGCGCGGCCACGCCTTTGCCATCGTGGACGAGGTGGACTCTATTTTGATCGATGAGGCCCGTACACCTCTGATTATTTCCGGCAAGGGAGAGGACTCTTCCAAGCTTTACGAGCTGGCTGACAGCTTCGTGGCCGGTCTGCGGAAGCAGGTCTTTGCCAAGACCGACGAAAAGGAAGTCCAGGACGACTACGACTGCGACTACATCGTGGACGAAAAATCCCGCTCTGTATCCCTGACAGCCAGCGGTATTGCCAAGGCAGAGCGGCAGTTTGGTGTGGAAAATCTGGCAGATCCGGAAAACGCCACCTTGTCCCACCACTTAAATCAGGCCATGAAGGCCCGGGGCCTGATGAAAAAGGACATTGACTATGTGGTCAAGGATGGACAGATCATCATCGTGGATGAATTTACAGGCCGTTTGATGTACGGCAGACGCTACAACGAAGGTTTGCATCAGGCTATCGAGGCCAAGGAAAAGGTGGATGTGGCCGGTGAAAGCAAGACCCTTGCCACCATTACCTTCCAGAATTTCTTCCGGCTGTACGACAAGCTTTCCGGCATGACCGGTACGGCACTGACAGAGGAAGAGGAATTCGGCTCCATTTACAATTTGGATGTGGTGGAGATCCCCACCAACCGTCCTGTGATCCGGATCGATCAGCCGGATACCGTTTATAAAACGGAAGCCGGAAAGTTCCGTGCCATTATCCGGCAGGTGCAGGCCTGTCACGAAAAGGGACAGCCAGTGCTGGTAGGCACGGTGTCCATTGAGAAAAGTGAGCTGCTGTCCAAGCTGCTCAAGCGCACCGGCGTGCCTCACAATGTGCTCAACGCCAAGAACCACGAACAGGAAGCGCAGATCGTTGCCCAGGCCGGTAAGCTGGGTGCGGTGACCATTGCCACCAATATGGCTGGCCGTGGTACGGATATTGTGCTGGGCGGCAACGCCGAATATATGGCCATGAACGAACTGCGCAGACGGGATATTCCCGAAGAACTGCTGCAGCAGGCCAACGCCTACTCGGAAACCGACGATCCGGAAATTCTGTCCATCCGGGCAGAATACGAGCGGCTCCATGCCGGCTTCCGGGCCCAAATGGCCCAGGAGGCTCAGGCAGTCAAGGATGCCGGCGGCCTTTATATCATCGGCACCGAGCGGCACGAATCCCGCCGGATCGACAACCAGCTTCGTGGCCGTTCCGGCCGTCAGGGTGACCCGGGCGAGAGCCGGTTCTATCTGAGCCTGCAGGACGACCTGATGCGGCTGTTCTCCTCCGACCGGGTGATGGGTATGATGGATGCCCTGGGCCTGGATGAGGATACCCCCATCGACGCGAAGATTCTTTCCGGCGCGGTGGAAAATGCCCAGAAGAGCGTGGAAAGCCGGAACTTCCGTTCCAGAAAGAATGTGCTGGAATACGATAATGTTATGAACACCCAGCGTGAGGTGATCTATGCCCAGCGGCAGAAGGTGCTGGACGGTGAGGACCTGCAGCAGAATATGCTGAATATGCTCCGGGATGTGATCGATACGGCGGTAGCCGATACCCTGTCCGCCAGCGGCGGCGTGATGGACGAAGCTGGCCGGGAAGAGCTACGGTCCCGGCTGGGCGGCATCTATTTCGCCCCCAATCAGGAGCTGCCGGAGGATGGCACAAAGACCGAGCAGGTCCAGCAGCGGCTGTATGAGCTGGCAGAGCAGACCTATCAGGCCCGGGAGAAGATTTACGGCAGTCCCATGATGCGTGAGATGGAGCGTGTGATCATGCTCCGGGTGGTGGACGAATACTGGATGGACAACATCGATGCCATGGACGATCTGAAGCAGGGCATCGGCCTGCGTGCCTATGGCCAGCACGATCCCGTGGTAGCCTACAAGGAAGAAGGCTACGAGATGTTCAGCGCAATGGTTACGGCCATCCGGGAAGAAACGGTGCGCCGCCTGTTTACCTTCCGGCTGCAGCCTACGGTGCAGGTCCGCCGGGAAAAGGTGGCAAAGGAAACCTCTACCTCCGGTTCTGCCGAGAGTACCGTGAAGCGTCAGCCGGTGCGTAAGGCCGCCAACAAGGTAGGCCCCAATGACCCCTGCCCCTGCGGCAGCGGTAAAAAATACAAGAAGTGCTGCCGGGACAAGGACATTGCCGCCGGCATGGATAGCTGAATTTCAGTTTATCGAGTTGTTTGAACTTTGCGGAAACCCACCGATTTGTCATTGCGAGCCAGTGCGCACACTGGCGTGGCAATCTCAAAATGCAAGGCGATGTATTGTGCATTCTAAAGGACCCGTGCCAGCCAAAAAATATTTATTATTTAAGGTTCCCAATATCCTTTGGTAGTCTGAATGAATAAAGTTCCCCTTTGAGATTGCCACGCCGCCTTTTGGCGGCTCGCAATGACACCGCTTTAGGTTTTTTGGTTTTGCTGCAAATAACGCAAAAATGTTGCGTATCAGTGATTTTCCTGTTTAGCAAAACAGTGGAAACCCACCAATATGTCATTGCGAGCCAGTGCGCACACTGGTATGGCAATCCGTTACCTCTTGCAATGCGCAGCATTGCGCCGCCCGTAGGGCGGCAATTTGATACCAACAACAGCTCGATAAATCGGAATTTGAAGAACAAAGAAAGGAACCGGGGGCAATGAAGCGTATTGTTTCCATTTTTATATGTTTGGCACTGCTGTGCGCATTGTTTGCGGGCTGCGGCAGTGATAACGAAGTGTATGTGCCCACCGGTGACGGCTTGGGCGGCGTGGAAGCACCGCCGTCGGCTACTGAGCCGCCGGATCAGGTGCTGACCCTGACCTATTATAAGGAGAAGACCCTCAACCCCCTGTCCTGCACGGATTATACCAACCGCGCTCTGTTTTCTTTGCTGTACCAGGGTCTGTTTTCCGTAGACCGGGATTACCACATTGAGCCGGTGCTGTGCAAAAATTACCGCATATCCGAGGATATGAAGACCTATGTGTTTTATCCGGAGACGGCTGCGTTTTCCGACGGTAGTCGGCTGACGGTGCAGGATGTACTGGCAACGCTTCAGGCTGCCCGGGAGAGCATCTATTACAGCGGCCGGTTCCAGCACATTACAGATATCAGCCTGACTGAAGACAGCGGCGTGCAGATTCTATTGGATACGCCTTATGAAAATCTGCCGTTGCTTTTGGATATTCCCATCATCCCGGCCACACAGTTAGAAAGCGAACGCCCTGCCGGTACCGGTCCCTATCTGCTGGACGAAACAGGCAATACGGCCCGTCTGCGCCGGCGCAGCGATTGGTGGTGCAGCGCGGATATGGCGGTGAGCGCACCGTCCATTACCTTGCTGGAGGCCCAGTCCAATCCCCAGATCCGGGATAATTTCCAATTTGGAGACCTGAGCGTGGTGTGTACCGACCCCGGCTCGGACCGGTTTGCGGATTACCGCTGTGACTATGAGCTGTGGAGCTGCGAAAACGGTATGTTTATGTACCTGGCCTGTTCCTCCGACAGCGCGGTATTTGCCAATGAGGGCCTGCGCACGGCCCTGACCCACGCCATCGACCGGGAGTTTTTGGTGGATGAGTTTTATAAAGGCTATGCAGAAGGCGTGACTTTGCCGGCTTCGCCCAAGTTTCCTTATTATAATCAGAACCTTGCCGCCAAATATGGCTTTGACAGTGTGAAGTTTGCTGCCGCGGTCAGTGAAGCGGACCTGGTGGGCGCAGAGGTCAGTCTGCTGGTAAACAGCGGTGACTCCTTGCGTGTGCGTGTCGCGCGGGCCATTGCGGATATGCTGACGGAGTGCGGCCTGAAGGTCACCGTCAATGCCCTTTCCGGAAATGACTACACCTATTCCATTCAGGTGCGGACCTTTGACCTGTATTTGGGACAGACGGTGCTTTCTCCCAATATGGACCTGTCTGCCTTTTTCCATACCTACGGCGCATTAAGCTTTGGTGGCATCAACGATGTGGGTGCCTACAATCTGTGTCAGGAAGCGCTGGCCAACTACGGTAACTATTACAGCCTTTATAAATATGTCATGGACAACGGCCTGCTGGTTCCGGTTTTGTTCCGCAGCTATGCGGTGTTTGGCAACCGCGGCGTACTCACCGGCCTGGCCCCGGCCCGGGATAACCTGTTTTACTACTCGGTAGGAAAAACTATGGAGCAGGCTCTGCTCCGGTCAGAGGGATAGCTTTGGAACGGAAATGACCGGATTTTGAAAAAATTTTGAATTTTGATAAAAAGCACTTGCATTTTATGAAGGGATGGGCTATGATATAGAAGCTTTAGCACTCTGGCGAAAAGAGTGCTAAAAAATGTAGATATTTGGCAATTGCCAGTCTAAATAATCTCAAACGGAGGAAATAATATGAAACTGAGACCCATGGCAGACAACATTCTGCTCAAGGCTACCGAAGCCGAGGAGACCACATCCTTCGGCATCATTCTGGCTACTTCCAACAAGGAAAAGCCCGCAATCTACGAGGTGGTTTCCGCAGGCCCCGGCACCAAGGACGTGACTGTGACCGTCAAGCCCGGTGACAAGGTGGTTGTCGGCAATTATGTCGGCAGCGAGATCAAGCTGGACGGCGTGGACTACAAGTTTGTCAAGCAGGATGACATCCTGGCTGTTGTGATCGACTGAGTAAGGAGGAACTGAAAAATGGCAAAGATGATTGTTTACGGCGAAGAAGCCCGTAAGAAGCTGCAGGCCGGTATTGACCAGCTTGCGGATACTGTAAAAGTGACCCTGGGCCCCAAGGGCCGTAATGTGGTGCTGGGCAGAAAGTTCGGCGCACCCCTGATCACCAACGACGGCGTGACCATCGCCAAGGAAGTGGAGCTGGAGGACGCCTTTGAGAATATGGGCGCACAGCTCATCCGTGAAGTGGCCACCAAGACCAATGATGTGGCCGGTGACGGTACCACCACCGCAACACTGCTTGCTCAGGCGGTTACCCGTGAGGGACTGAAGAACCTGTCCGCAGGCGCAAACCCCATGGTGATGCGCAAGGGCATTGAGAAGGCTGTGGAAGCAGCAGTTGCTTCCATCAAGGAACATTCTGTGCCGGTCAGCGGCAGCGACGATATTGCCCGGGTAGGCACCGTGTCCTCCGGTGACGCTGCTATTGGCGCGCTGATCGCGGAGGCCATGGAGAAGGTGGGCACCGAGGGCGTGATCACCATCGAAGAGAGCAAAACTGCGGAAACCGGCCTGGAGGTCGTGGAAGGTATGCAGTTTGACCGGGGTTATATCTCCCCCTATATGGTTACCGATACCGACAAGATGGAGGCTGTCCTGGACGATGCCTATATCCTGATCACTGATAAGAAGATCTCCTCCATTCAGGAGATCCTGCCCATCCTGGAGCCTGTGGTAAAGGCCGGCAAGAAGATGATGATCATTGCCGAGGATGTGGAAGGTGACGCACTGGCAACGCTCCTTGTCAATCGCCTGCGCGGCAACTTCAACTGCGTGTGTGTCAAGGCCCCCGGCTTTGGTGACCGCCGCAAGGAGATGCTGCAGGATATCGCCATCCTCACCGGCGGTACTGTGATCTCCAGCCAGCTCAACATGGAGCTGACCGAAGCACAGCTCACTGATCTGGGCCGCTGCCGTCAGATCGTTGTCACCAAGGATACCACCACCATCGTGGACGGTGCCGGTGACGCAGAGGAAATCAAGGCCCGTGCCCACGCCATTCGCGCGTCCATTGCCACCACCACCTCCGACTATGACCGTGAAAAGCTGCAGGAGCGTTTGGCAAAGCTCTCCGGCGGCGTAGCTGTCATCAAGGTAGGCGCTCAGACCGAAGTGGCTATGAAGGAAAAGAAGCTGCGTGTGGAGGATGCGCTGAACGCAACCCGTGCGGCTGTGGAGGAAGGCATCGTGGCCGGTGGCGGTACTGCTCAGGTCAACGCCATTGCCGCAGTGGAAAAGCTGATCGCAAAGCTCTCCGGTGACGAGAAGACCGGCGCCCGGATCATTGCCACTGCCCTGCAGGCTCCCATCCGTCAGATCGCACAGAACGCCGGCGTGGACGGCAGTGTGGTCTTTGAGAAGATCAAAAACTCCAAGAAGGTTGGCTTTGGCTACAACGCCTACACCGAGGAGTATGTGGATATGATCTCTGCCGGCATTGTGGATCCCACCAAGGTGACTCGTTCCTCTTTGGAAAATGCCGCATCCATCGCATCCTGCGTGCTGACCACCGAGTCTTTGGTGGCCGATAAGCCCGATCCTGCCGCTGATGCCGCTATGGCAGCCGCAGCAGCCCAGGGCGGCGGAATGTATTAATAAAAAATCCGGGATGGCAAAGCCATCCCGGAAAATTTTTATGTTCTTACATCAGCTTGCGGATCAGGCCCTTGATGTCTTCCACAGAGGCCTCCTTGGGATTGCCGGGTGCGCAGGCATCGGCATAAGCGGACTCTGCCAGGAATTGCAGATCCTCTTCCTTGATTTTTTCCAGCTTGGTGGGAATACCCACGTCCACACTGAGCTGACGGACGGCATCCACAGCAGCCTTGCGGTACTGCTCGGGGCTCATGCCGGTGGTGTCAACGCCCATAGCCTCGGCCACAGCCTTCAGCTTTTCGCCGGTGCAGTCGGCATTGTATTCCATCACGATGGGCAGCATCATGGCGCAGGCTACGCCGTGGGGAGTGTCGTATACGGCACCTAAGGTGTGAGCCACGGAGTGCGCAATGCCCAGGCCCACATTGGAGAAGGCCATACCGGTGACGAACTGACCCAGAGCCATACCCTCACGGCCCTCAGGATCGTTGTTGACAGCGCCGCGCAGACTCTTGGCAATCAGGCGAATGGCCTCCAAATTCAGGCAATCCGGCAGTGCCCAGGCACCCTTGGTGGTGTAGCCTTCAATGGCGTGGGTCAGGGCATCCATACCGGTGGCGGCAGTCAGGCCCTTAGGCATGGTGGACATCATATCCGGGTCCACGATGGCGATGTTGGGAATGTCGTTCACATCCACGCAGACGAATTTCCGCTTGCGCTCCACGTCGGTAATGACGTAATTGATGGTAGCCTCCGCGGCGGTGCCGGCGGTGGTGGGGACGGCAATGGTGTAGACCGTGGGATTCTTGGTGGGGGCAACGCCCTCCAGGCTGCGCACATCCTCGAATTCCGGATTGTTGATGATGATGCCGATGGCCTTGCCGGTGTCCATGGAGGAGCCGCCGCCAATGGTGATCATGTAATCCGCACCGGAAGCCTTGTAAGCAGCTACACCGGCCTTAACATTTTCGATGGTGGGATTGGGCTTGATATCGGAGTAGATCTCATAGGCCATACCATTGGCATCCAGCAGATCCGTGACCTTCTTGGTTACGCCGAATTTTACCAGATCCGGGTCAGAGGCAACAAAGGCCTTTTTAAAGCCCTTAGCCGCAATAATTCCGGGAATTTCGCCGATGGCACCTTTGCCATGATAGGAAATGGGGTTGGAAACAAAACGATTTGCCATTCTTTCATTCCTCCGTAAGATGTTCAATTTGCGGCTGCGGATAACCCGTCAGCCACTATTATTTTATCATACGGACAAATACTTAGGCAACAAAATACTTGTACAAATATCAATCGATAAATTTGTATAATTTGCCGGAAATATGTACTGCCGGACGGTCTTGAAAAGACCGGTCCGGCAGGTGGGACTTACTGCAGACCCTGCTCGTAAGCCTCGATCATCTTCTTGACCATCTGGCCGCCGACGGAGCCGGCTTCCCGGGAGGTCAGGTGACCGTTGTAGCCGTTCTGCAGGTTCACGCCAACTTCCTGGGCAGCCTGCATCTTGAAGCGATCCATCGCCTCACGGGCCTGGGGAACATTGATCTGGTTGTTGTTCTTCATAACTTCTCTCTCCTTCTTTTGCCCCGGTCACAGACCGGGGCTTTTGTCCTCGGTCTATGTTCAGAGCTTTTTTGGCGGTTTTTCCGCCGCAAACATAGCTTTGCCGAAAAGGGAAGAATTATAATTGTTTCTTTTTAGAAAACTGCACAATTTATGGAAACTGGGTGAAAATGAACGATTTTATCAATGGGGATACTGCACCCATTTTCAAAAATCTACGAAATCGAAAGGAACACATTGTTATGAAGCATCAAGATCTTTCCAACAGTTTAGAAGCCCAACTCAATAAACTGGCACGGCACGATCGTCAAGGCGGCTACCGAACCAGAGAGAGGTACAATATGGCAAAGAAACGGTTTTGCTGCTTTCTTGCGGAGAAATTTCATCTGCAAAAGCTATCCGATAGTAACAGTAGAATTTGCTGTAGTGCATCTTGGCAAATATAGTCCGAATGTTGCGTTTGGTCTGTTTTTTAATAAATATGGTTCTTGATGTTGTAAAAATAATATGATATTTTTTCCGGCAGTTAAGTTTAAATTGGAAAAAGTAATATCAGCAAGAATTGCTTTTTGCTGCACGGTGATGTAGAATAAAAACAGTTTTTAGAAGGAAGTGAGCGGATATGCAAATTACCCCATTAGATAATGTGCAAGTACATATAGAGAATGGGCATAAGTATGCTCTGCGGGATATTGCCAAGGGCGAAAATGTCATCAAATACGGTCAGCCAATCGGTCATGCGACTCAGGATATTGCCAAGGGTGAGCACGTTCATACCCATAACCTGAAAACCAACCTATGCGGCGAATTGGTCTATACCTATACGCCGGTTACATATCCTGCGCCGAAGGTGACAGAAAAGCCCACCTTTATGGGCTATGTGCGGAAAAACGGCGAAGTGGGTATCCGCAATGATGTGTGGATCGTGAACACTGTGGGCTGCGTGAACAAGGCGGCGCAAAAAATAGCGGAAAAAACCGGTGCCAAATATTTTCCCCATCCCTTTGGCTGCTCCCAGCTTGGAGATGACCAGGCGGTGACCCAGCAGATCCTCAAGGGTATGGTGGAGCACCCCAATGCCGGCGGCGTACTGGTGCTGGGCCTGGGCTGCGAGAACAACAATTTGGAAGTGTTCAAAAAAATACTGGGTACGTGGGATGATGACCGTGTCAAATTCCTCAATGCTCAGGATGTATCCGATGAAATTCAGGAGGGTGTCTGCCTGGTCCGGCTTTTGCAGGAGCAGGCCGCCAAAGCGCAGCGTGTGCCGGTGAGCGTGGATAAGCTGTGCATCGGCCTGAAATGCGGCGGCAGTGACGGCCTTTCCGGCATTACCGCCAACCCCCTGGTTGGCCGTGTCTGCGATCAGGTGACGGCAATGGGCGGAAGATGTGTGCTGACAGAGGTGCCGGAGATGTTCGGCGCAGAGCATCTTCTGATGCAGCGGTGCGAAAATGAGGAAGTGTTCCAAAAGACGGTCCGGCTGATCAACGATTTTAAGGCCTATTACACCCGTCATAACCAGGTGATCTATGAAAACCCCTCTCCCGGCAACAAGGCCGGCGGCATTACCACCTTGGAAGAAAAATCCTTAGGCTGTATCCAAAAAGGCGGACTTTCCACTGTGGTGGATGTGCTTAGCTACGGTGACCGTGTCACGAAGCCGGGACTTTCTCTGCTGAACGGCCCCGGAAACGATATCGTTGCCGTGACCAATCTGATGGCAGCCGGCTGTCACCTGGTGCTCTTTACCACCGGCAGAGGTACCCCCTTGGGCGGCGCGGTCCCCACGGTGAAGATCGCCACTAACCACCTGTTAGCGGAGAAAAAGGCCAACTGGATCGATTTTGATGCCAGCGGCGTTTTGGAGGGGAAGGATCTGACCGGCGATCTGCTTGCCTATATTTTGCAGGTTGCGGAAGGCAGGAAGACCTGCAACGAAGAAAACGGCTTTGAGGAGATTTCCATCTTCAAAGACGGTGTTACATTATAAAAAATCAGGGCACGCAAAGCATCAATGTCACTTAGTTAAGGTGGGAACCCTCTCCGTCAGCCCATTCGGGCTGCCACCTCTCCCATAGGGAGAGGGTGTTGACCTTGCGGAAACCTGAACACGCTCCCCCTTTGGGGGAGCTGGCACGGCGAAGCCGTGACTGAGAGGGTATTCCATTCTTAACTTAATGGCATTGCGCAAAGCATACCCTGATTTATTTCTCCCGTTGGTATTTTCGGTAATTGGCGGGAGAAAGACCAACTTTCCGCTTGAACATCAGGCTGAAGTAGTTTGCGTTACCGAAGCCGCAATGCTCCGCAATTTCCGACAGATTGCGGTTGGTATCTGTCAGCATGGCTTTGGCCTGCTGGATTCGGATGTTGATCAGATAATCCACCGGTGAGGAATGGAGAAATTTTTTGAAATTATAGTTTAGAGTGGCTTTGGATACGGAAAACCGTTGGGATAAAAAGTCCAGAGTGATGGGCTCCTTGTAGTTTTCTTTCAGGTAGCTGATAATGTTCAGCACCAGTGACGGCACAAAATCCGCCTTGTGCTCCACAATATTTTCGGTGTCCTCCTCCAGCTTGCCGATGGAGTACAGGTAGTAGGAAAAAAGCGTATTGAAGGCAATGTTATTGTGCTTTTTCAGCGGATCAAGCTGACGGATCTCGTCCAGCAGACCGATGAGCATTTGGGCCTGCATTTCCGTAGGCTTCAGCAGCCGTAGCTGCTTATCTTCAATAATATCCAGTTGGAATGGGTCCATGGCCACCTCGGCGGCGTCCACATTATAGCGCTCAAAGGGACCGCCTTCCGTGGCGTGGAGCCTGTGGGGCGGAATGATGACGATGGCCGGGGCATCCACACTGTAAAGGGAGTTGGCAAACAGCAGGCGGCGTGTGCCTTTGGTGAGAAAATAGATCTCGTAGTGCTTGTGGGAATGGATGGGATGGCTCTTGCTGGGATCGGTGCTGATCACCTTTTCTACTTCGATAAAGCTTTGGGGAGACAGAACCTTTGCCTGAGTCGCGGCAGCGGTCTCGGCAATGGTTTGGTTATCAATATTGTGCATAGCTTTCACCTGCTCGTTAAAATATATATGTTGTTTTGATGAAATTTTAATATAAATTCAATTGAAGGTCAAGCCCTTTTTATATATAATGATAAAAAGCAGTATGATAGGGGGGAGTATTATGAAGATGTTAAACGGTGACGCGTGCCACGATCTTCTGGTGGCCGGGACAAAGGGTCTTTTGTCCTATGATCCCTCCTGCGATTACGCCCAGTGGAAAGAAAAGGTCCATGAAAAGCTCTATACGCTTTTGGGTATGGAAGTGATTGCCCAAAACGCCTGCGATATCGGCATTGAGATGGAAGCGGCACAGGAGTATGATGCCTACCGCATGATCCGTTTTACCTACGAAAGTGAGCGTGGAAACCGTGTGCCGGCGTTTTTGCTGATCCCCAAGATGGGCAAGAAGCCCTATCCCTTGGCCATTACCCTGCAAGGGCATACCACCGGCTACCATATTTCCATTGGCGAGAAAAAATATGATATTGACGAGACGTTCTTTCCCGATAGCTGCTATGCTTTGCAGGCGGTGGAAAACGGCTTTGCCGCCCTTTGCATTGAGCAGCGTGGCATGGGGATTACCCGTTCGCACCGGCATCCCGGTCCCGGCGGTGTGCATCAGTGCTCCTTTACCGCTATGCGAGCCATCAATCTGGGCAGAACGGTGATCGGCGAGCGTGTTTGGGACATTAGCCGCGGCATCGACGCCCTGGAAAAGCTGGCACTGCCGGAGATCGATCTGGACAAGATCATGATTTTGGGCAATTCCGGCGGCGGAACGGCAGCATTTTATGCCACCTGCCTGGAGGAAAGAATCCGCTATGCTGCCCCTGGCTGTTCCTTCTGCTCTTACAAGGGTTCCATTCTGGATATTTTGCACTGCGTATGCAACAACATACCGTCCGCTTCCCGTTATTTTGAGATGGAAGATCTGACTTGCCTGATCGCACCCCGTCCGCTGACGGTATTGGCTGGGCAAAAGGATGATATTTTCCCCCTGGAAGCGGTGAAGCAGTCTTATGCCACTGCGCGGAAAATTTATGACCGGGCAGGTGCCGGGAGCAATTGCTCGCTGGTGCTGATGCCGGAGGGACACCACTGGTGTCCGGATGTTGCCTGGAGTGCGATCCGGGAAGAAATAACCAAATTAGGCTGGTAAATCTATGTTACGAACTATCCTGTCGCTCAATGGTGACTGGCGTGTAGATTTCCTTTCCCATACGCCCTATACGGGAACTGAGGAGCCGGTGGTCCATTGGGTGACTACCCTTTCCGTCCCCGGCTACTGGGAGGATATGGCACAGCAGCTTGCATCCACGGGGCTATCCGGAAAACTGAATATCAATCCCCTGTATACCGATCAAAGCTATCCCATGACCGGTTACTGCCCGGATATGTATTTACCCAATCCGGTGGGATGCCTGGCCTATGAAAAGACCTTTGTATTGGAGCAGGTTCAGGAGAATACGGAGCTGTTCATCGGCGGTGTCCAAAATGCTGTCAGTGCCTGGATCAACGGCGTGTATTTGGGGCGGCACGAAGGGTACTCTACGCCCTTTGCCTTTCCAATTCCTGAGGATGTTCTGACAGCAGGGGAAAACCGCATTACCCTGGCAGTTTCCAATAACCGGTTGCAAGGCTATCAGGGCAGACCTGTTTCCGGACTGACTTCCCGGGCGGCCAACGAGTGCACCGGCGGTATTTACGGCGACGTGGAGCTGCGCAGCTACCCGGACGGGCTGTGTGATCTGTGGGTCACGGTAAATGATAATTGCACAAGCTTTACCGTACATACGAAAGGTGCAGGCAATATACGAAAAATTGTTACGATTACATATAAAAATGAAACCGTTTCCACAGCTACAATCCCGGCAGGGGAAGAAACGGTAACCATCACTGCCCAAGGCTTATTGCGCTGGACTCCGGAAACACCGGAACTGTATCAAGTGACGGTCACCACGGAAAACCAGTCCCTATCCGCCTCTTTCGGCGTGCGCCGGCTGACAGCAGAAGGCACCCGCCTTTACCTCAATGGCGAGCCGTTCTATTTCAGAGGCATCTGCGAGCACTGTTATCAATATAAGACTGTTCACCCCACCAGGGACAAAGCCTATTATGTGACCGTGATCCGGAAGCTCAAATCCCTTGGCTTTAATGCCATTCGCTTCCATACCTGGATCCCACCTTATGAATATATGGAGGCGGCGGATGAAGAGGGCATTTTGCTGGAAGTGGAGTCTCCCAACAATACCGCCTTGGCAGAGTGGGAAAAAATTGTCCGTTTCTGCCGTCATTACCCATCGGTCAACCTGTATTCCACAGGCAACGAGCTTCAGATCGATGGGGCTTATGAAGAACATCTGCACGCCTGTGCAGACCTGGTACATACGCAAACCGATGCACTCTTTTCGCCTATGTCGGCAATGAGAGGCGTGGAATATATGCTGACGGAGCAGGACCCCCGGATGGATACGCCCTTTCCCCATAACTCCCAGCGGCTGTCCCGGATCGGCACCTACAGCGATGTGTATAACAGCTATTCTCTTGGCCTAACCAGCTACGACTCCAGCCTTGGAACCCAGAAGGTGCTGGATGAACGAAATGAAATTTACGGAAAACCGCTGCTTTCTCACGAAATCTGCATACAGGGAACCTATATCGATCTTTCTCTGGCGCAGCGGTATGAAGGAACCAGAATTGGCAAGACCCAATTTATGTCCTCGGTAAGAACACACCTTGCCGATCAGGGACTGCTGGACAGAGCAGATACCTATTATAAAAACTCAGTCAAGTGGCAGAGCCTGCTGAGAAAGCATTGCTTTGAAACGGTGCGCCGCTGCCACAGCTTTGCAGGCTATGACTTTTTAGGCGATATTGACACGCATTGGCATACCTTCGGCTACTGCGTAGGTATGATGAATGAGTTTTATGAGCTAAAAGACGGCCAGACTACGGAAAATGTCCTGCGCTACAACAGCCCCACAGTGCTTTTGGCAGACACTCAGCGTGTCAATCTTTGGGCAGGAGAAGCTGTGCAGATCCCCATATGGGTATCTCACTACGGCCCGGATATAGAAAAAGCCCGGCTGCATGTATCCGTCCGTGCTGACGGAAAGACCGTTGCGCAGACCGATGTGACGGTTGAGCAGCTTCGCAAGGGCCAGTTAAAGCAGCTTGCCTGTTTCAGCTTCTGTGTACCGGAGCTGGAGCGTGCTGCAGGGCTTGACTTGTGTGCAGAGCTTTCCGGCCCACAGGGCACATACCGCAATGGCTGGGAGCTGTATGCTTTCCCAAAAACGGAAGAAAGCGCCTGCCGGAATGTGATCGTCCGCAAGGGCTGCACAATCGATGAGCTGCAAGCGGATATGCAGGCAGGAAACCGCGTGGTCATTTTCGGAACAGAGCCCTTTGCCTCCAGTCAGGTAAGCTTCCAGCTTTCCATTGCCGGCAGAACAACGGGCCATTTGGCTACCGTGATCGCAAAGCATCCCATTACAGATGCGTTTCCCCACAGCGGTTTCTGCGCAAAGCAGTTTGAAAACATGCTCAATGGCGGAAAAGCGGCGATCCTTGCCGGTACACAGGGGCAGCATGCGCCTGTGATCGACATTGCCACTTCCTATAAAAACGCACAAAAAGAAGCGCTTTTATTTGAGTACCGCATTGGAAAAGGCAGGCTTTTGGTGTGCACGCTGAATTTGCAGGAGGAGGATCCTGCTGCAATGTGGCTGAAAAACACCATTCTTTCCTACGCGGAAAGCCAGGCCTTTGCTCCGGATGCAGAACTTACCTTGCAGGAGCTTGCCCAGGTCTGCGCTGTGAATTCCAGTGCGGAAGATGAAGACAGCAACCGTGCTGTCAACAAAAACGACATCACAGCCTGATAAGCTTTACGGATAAAGCTATTTACGATTTGATCTTGATTCGCATAAGGAGGGTATCTATGAAAGACAGTTGGAGGCAGTATATCAAAAAGCCAATGGCGCTTTTGCTGGCTGCGGTGCTGATCGTTTCCATGCTGCCGATGCAGGCGCTGAGCGTGATCGTTGCAGTGGATAGTGCCGGCGCCGGCACTGATCAGGTGCTGACCGGCTGGAAGCGCGCGCCGGTGGATGGCTACACCGGGTCTGTGACCCAGCAGGACGGAGCCACTGTGTTAAAAACCCAAGGCATTTTCGGAGTGGAAAATGAAAAGCTGATGGCGGTAGGCCCTACCGATACCTACAGCCTGTCCTGGGATGCAGAGCTGTCCGATGGCGCAGAGCTTTCTGCTTATATTTTCTACTTTGACCGCAACGGCGATCCTTCGGATATGCCCTTTTATCGTTTGGAGAATGGACAAGGCGGTCAGTTTACCGTGCCTGCGGATGGCTGTCAGGCAGGAATTCGCTTTGTGCTGAGCAGCCGCAGCGGTGAAGAAGTGACTGCTTCTTTGCAGAATGTTACCTTGCGGTGTGTTGCCCAGGGCAATGGCCAGGTGAGACCGGTCACCATGACCGCTTATGATGCGGCAGAGCAAAAATTGCTGCAAAATATGCGTGATACCGCCCAAAATCCCGCATTTTCCATGAATGTGGAGTTTGAAGACAGTGAAACACTTCCCTGGACCCTGTGGACCGGCGCAACGGTTGCGGATGGGGTCATGACCCAGTCTGCGGTCAGAAACGGCTATGCAGAAGGTACGCAGCATTATGCTGTTGTGGCCGGTGAAACCTATGTCATCTCCGCAAAGATCAAGGCTACCGGCAAAGCCCGGGCAGTCTACTGGCTGTACGAGTATGATGCCAGCGGCAAAAAAGTAAAAAATACATCCTTTAACAAGACCTTTGACGATGCTTCCGAAGATTGGGTGGACTTTGTGTATGAGTATACCCCCGGAGCCAATGTGGTATCGGTGCAGTTCCACCTGCAGTCCAATCAGGGCAAAGGCGAAACGGTGATTTTGTGGGAGTCTGTGACGGTTAAGCGGCCGGGCAGTGAACCAGAGCCTACAGAGCCTGTCACCACCGAGCCACCTGCCACGGAGCCTCCTGCCACCGAACCTCCTGTAACTGAGCCTCCGGTGACGGAAAATCCGGAATTTGCGCTGGAAGTCAGCTTCGAAGACGGCCAGGAGCTGCCCTGGACCCTGTGGACCGGCGCAACGGTTGCAGATGGCGTGATGACCCAGTCTGCGGACAAGAACGGCTATGCTGAGGGCAGTCAGCATTATGCGGTAGCAGCCGGCGAGACTTATGTGATCTCCGCCAAGATTCAGGCTGCCGGCCGTGCGCAGGCGGTTTACTGGCTGTATGAGTATAATGCCAATGGCATTAAAACAAAAAATATTCCGGCTACAAAGTTTTTTGCCGACGGTTCCGACGGTTGGGAAGACTTTGTCTATGAATATACGCCCAGCGAGAATGTTACATCGGTGCAGTTCCATATTCAGACCAATGAGGGTCAGAATAAGGGCGGCAGCATCCAGTGGGACGATGTGAAGGTGCAGAAGAAGGGAGAGGAGCCTCCCACCACTGAGCCTCCCACCACTGAGCCTCCCACCACCGAGCCTCCCACCACCGAGCCTCCCACTACAGAGCCTCCGGTGCCGGAAAATCCGGAGTTTGCGCTGGAAGTGAACTTTGAAGACGGCGAGGAGCTGCCCTGGACTTTGTGGACCGGCGCAACGGTTGCAGACGGCGTGATGACCCAGTCTGCGGATCAGAATGGCTATGCCGAGGGCAGCCAGCATTATGCGGTAACAGCCGGGGAAACCTATGTGCTGTCCGCAAAGATCAAAGCCACCGGCCGTTCTCAGGCAGTCTACTGGCTGTATGAGTACAATGCCGACGGTGGAAAGATTAAAAATGTACCGGCCACAAAGTTTTACACCAACGGCTCTGACGGATGGGTAGACTTTATCTATGAATACACCCCGGGTGCCAATGTGGCATCGGTGCAGCTTCATATTCAGACCAACGAAGGTCAGAATAAGGGCGGCAGCATCCAGTGGGACTATGTGAAGGTGCACAAGAAGGGGGAGGAGCCTCCCACCACAGAGCCTCCTGCCACCGAACCTCCCACCACAGACCCCTCTGTAACAGAGCCTCCCACTACGAAGCCTCCTGTCACAGAACCGCCCACTACACGGCCGCAGATCGATGTGAAGGACTTTGCCCTGGATGTGAAGTTTGATGCAGACGAGGTGCTGCCCTGGAGTCTGTGGAGCGGCGCAACGGTTGCCGATGGCGTACTGACCCAGTCGGCAGACAGCAACGGCTATGCCGAAGGCAACCAACCCTTTGCGGTAACATCGGAAAAGACCTATGTGTTCTCCTCCAAGATCAAGGCCACCGGCCGTTCTCAGGCCATTTACTGGATTTGGGAGTATGATGCCGAGGCCAAACAGTTGAAAACCATTCCCTTTGTGAGATTCTATGAGGCCGGTTCCGACGGCTGGCAGGATTTCACTGTGGAATATACCCCCAGTCCGAAGGCTGCTTATGTGCTGTTCCACCTGCAGACCAACGAAGGTCAAAACAAGGGCGGAAGCGTGCAGTGGGACTATGTGACTGTTCAGGAAAAGGAAGCGCAACCCATTCGGGATTTTGCCATGGATGTGCAGTTTGATGCAGACGAGGAGCTCCCCTGGAGCCTGTGGAGCGGCGCAGCGGTTGCCGATGGCGTACTGACCCAGTCGGCTGACAGCAACGGCTATGCCGAGGGCAAGCAGCTCTACAAGGTCGAAACCGGAAAGACCTATACGCTTTCCGCCAAGATCCAGGCAGCAGGACGCTCCCAGGCGATCTTCTGGATCTGGGAATTCGATGCGAGCCAAATGCAGTTGCGGACCAAGCCTTTTGTCAAGTTCTATGAGGCCGGTTCCAACGGCTGGGATGAATTTACGGCGGAATATACCCCCAGTGCGGACGCCAAATTTGTTCAGTTCCACCTGCAGACCAATGAAGGTCAAAACAAGGGCGGAAGCGTGCAGTGGGACTATGTGACCGTTCAGGAGAAGGAAGAAAAGCCTATACCGGATTTCGCTTTGGATATCCGCTTTGATGAGGGCGAAGAGCTTCCCTGGAAGCTGTGGAGCGGCGCAGCGGTTGCCGATGGTGTACTGACCCAGTCTGCCGACAGCAACGGCTATGCCGAAGGCAACAGCCCCTTTGCGGTAACATCCGGAAAGACCTATGTGATCTCTTCCAAGATCCAGGCTACCGGCCGTGCCCAGGCAATTTACTGGATCTGGGAGTATGACGCAGAAGGCACACAGCTAAAGACAGTGCCTGCGGTGAAATTCTATGAAGCAGGCTCCAACGGCTGGGCCGACTTCCAGTATGAGTACACCCCCGGTGAGAATGTAGCCTATATTTTGTTCCACCTGCAGACCAATGAGGGGCAAAACAAGGGCGGAAGCGTGCAGTGGGACTATGTGACCGTTCAGGAAAAGGTAGCAAAGCCCATCACAGACTTTGCCATGGATGTGAAGTTTGAGGAAGGCGAGGAGCTGCCCTGGTCACTGTGGGGCGGTTCTACCGTTTCCGGCGGCGTGCTGACCCAGTCGGCAGACAGCAACGGCTATGCCGAAGGTAAGCAGCTTTATAAGGTCGATACCGGCAAGCTGTATACCCTTTCCGCCGAGATCAAGGCCACAGGCCGTTCCCAGGCCATCTTCTGGATCTGGGAATTTGATGAAGGCAAAAACCAGTTGGGAACCAAGCCCTTTGTGAAGTTCTATGAGGCCGGTTCCAACGGCTGGGAGACCTTCACAGCGGAATATATCCCCAGCGCGAATGCCCGGTATGTTCTGTTCCATTTGCAGACCAATGAGGGTCAAAACCAGGGCGGTACAGTCCAGTGGGACAGCGTTACCGTAACCGGAAAGACCTATGTACCGGCACCGCCGGATACCTGCGTGCCTCCCAACGGCAATTTTGAGCAGGGCAATAAAAACTGGGACGCTTTGACCCAGGGTACCGGCAGCTTCACCATTGAAGATGGTGAAAACGGCAAGTATGCCAAGGGTGTTTTGGGTGCCGGCGGCGGACAGGTCTACGCTTACAGCCAGCAAGTGCCGGTCAAGCCCAATTATGTGTATACCATCTCCTATCGGGTCAATGTTATGCCTGACAGCACGAAGGATCTGAAGCAATACGGTGCCATCACCAGTATTCAGGAATTCTCCGGCGGCAACGCCACCGGCTACCAGCAGTCCGGCACGGCCCGGAATCAAACTGCCGGATGGGAGACGGTTACCTTTGAATTTATCACCTCCGGCAATGCCGAAGCCATCCGGATCGACATTATGTATGCCAACAATCCCGGCACGGTTCTTTGGGACGATTTCTCCATCACCGAGAAGGAAGCCTATAAGCCGGTGCTGCTGGACGCAAAGTATGACCACGGCGGCACGGCAGAAACTGCCAGCAAGGACAATGTGATCCCCAACGGCACCTTTGACGGCGGTATCATTCAGGGCTGGAGCCCCAAGGATGGCATTGCAGCCTTCCGTACAAAGAATGAAAACGGCGGCGTGGTGCGCTTCCTTGCCAAGCCCGGCAGCTACCTGCAAAGTAATGAGCTGGAAATTCAGGGCGAAAGCGAATACCAGCTAACCTACTATGTCAAGGTAGAAGATGCAAACAATTTGGAGTTCATCTCCTACTTCTTTACCAATCCCAGCAGTGGCTGGAAGGACTTTTTGACCACCCGGGTTTCTGCCGATACAGACGGAAAATGGCAGAAGGTGCAGGTTACGTTTGCCACACCGGAGCTGCCGGAGGGCGCAAAGGGCTTTATTGGTTTTAAATCCGTTCACATCCAAAGCTGTCAGAGCCAGCTCACCGGACAGGACCGGGATTGCACCTGCCACGGCAGCGCAACCATCTACCTGGACGATATCTCCCTGATCCGGTTGGGCGAGATGAAAGATGTGGGCGATGGAAAGACCTCCGAAGACAGCGTCCTGTACAACGGTACCTTTGACCGTTATTATTCCGATCCCAAGACGGTTGACGGCTGGAGCCTGAATCCCCTCAATCCCAATCATGATACCTACATTCAGAGCGAAATTTCCCACAGTGGCAACGCCATTGCCATTCACGCTACCGGTCACAGCTATATTTATGCGGCGGACTTTACCGTGGAGCCGGGAAATATCTATCTGCTGTCCTACTGGGTAAAGGTGGACAAAGCGGTGGGACTGAAATTTGCTCCCTATATGAACGACGGTAACTACAAGGGCGGTTGGTGGCTGGACGATGCGGCGCAGCCGCTGTACGATGTTACCGACGGCTGGGTGAAGATCACCAGTGCAGTCACTATTCCGGAGAGTGTGGGTAATAACAAGAACAACCCGGAAAGTAAGGTGCAGCTTGGCTTCCAGGTCTATGAGGGCGGCGGTATCATTTATTTGGATGATGTCTCCTTTGTCAAGACCGATGTGGATGCGGAAAACGCCAACCTGGATTTTGAACTGTCCGGCGATGTGCTGTATAACTGGGCCTCTGCCAGCTATGGCGGTAAGGGCTCTGTGAAGCCCTCCGGCGATACAAGACCGGGCGGCGGCAGCGTTTCTGCCCAGGTCAGCAATGTTTCGAATGCCGGCAACACCCTTTTGATCTCCAAAAAGATCGCGGTGCAGCCGGATACCACCTATGAATTCAGCTACTGGATCAAGACCTCCGGTAACTACGATACTTTGGTTACCAATTATTTCCGGCAGCTTGCCGCTGACGGTGTGAGCAAGGCTACCAGCCTGGCCTGGGACGGTAACAATATGACGACCACCTGGTCGGATATTATCTCCCCCTACTGGCATTATCAGGTGCAGGGCGAGGTAGGCTGGCGGCAGGTGACCATGTCCGTGACCACCGGAAAGAACACCCATTTCCTGGAGCTGCGCCTGAGTGTCAACGGCAGCAATACCACCGCATGGTTTGATGATGTGAGCCTGCGGCAGGCACCGCAGACGGTGAATATGGACTTTGAAACCACATCCGCGGTCACCGGCGCACCGGCCAACTGGCATTTGTCCACTGCCCGTTCCTACAACATTTTTGCGGAAGCGGACAATATGGTGTACCACTCCGGTGAGCAGTCCTACCATATTTATAAAGACTCCTTGCTGGAAAACTCTATTATCGATTCCAGTGCCTATTTGCCCGTAAGTCCGGACAACACCTATGAGTTCTCCTTCTGGGTAAGCTCCCGGAACTGTTCTCCTACGGCCACCATCCGTATGAATATCCAGCTTTACAGGGCTGACGGTACCCGTATTTATATGACAGACGGCAACTATCAGACTATGCAGGGTACCGTGGTGGACCTGAACAGCGGCTCGGAGCGCAGCAAGTGGACCAAGGTAGTCACCCGGGCAAAACCGGTGGACGGCGCGGCCTATGCCACCATCAGCTTTATGATCTCCCGCGGTGACGCAGAGGTCTGGATCGATGACATCTTCTTCAATGTGGTGGAGGATGGCACCGATTGCGTGGTGTACTACGATGATTTCCATGCTGTGGATGAAAGCGGCAAGACCGGTGACTGGACACTGGAAACTCATTCCGGTGACGCGGCCTTTACCGCCGGTGGCGCAGGCATCCTGAATGTCAGCGGTGAAGCCTACATCTACAACGAGATGAAGCAGATCGCCACCGACTACACCTATACCATCCGGGGCAAATACACCGCGGATATCGGCGGCACAGCAGAGCTGCGTTTCTACGATTACAAGCATCAGGAGCTGGAGGATACCCGGGTGACGGTACCGATTTTGGCTGATGCGGAGGAATTTACCATCAGCTTTACGGCCCCCAGCAATGCCTATACACGGCTTTACATCGGTTCCGACCAGGAAGGCACCCTGACATTGAAGGATGTGACGGTCTATATGATCGCCAAGTCCTCCAAGAGTGCGGACTGGGACGGCTTCTGGGTCTGGTATCCGGAAAATCCCGTGGATGAAGCGGTGGAGCAGTACCGCTTCTTCCGTTACACCTTCTATTTGGACGAGGAAGCGGAATACGCCCCCTTCCAGTTGACGGTTGACGACAAATATGCCTTCTATCTCAACGGCGAGCTGATCGACGAAAACTGGGATGTGGGCCAGGACTCCTGGGCGAATGTGGCCTCTTACGACCTGACAGACAAGGTCCAAAAGGGTAAAAACGTCATTGCCCTGAAGTGCTACAACCTGGTTTCTGAGGCGGCAGTGCTGTTTGACGGCAAGTTTACCCTGAAGGATCAGACCACAGCCATTGTGGCCTCCAACAACACGGTGCGATCCACAAAGACCGTGGATGAGCAGTCCATGGACTGGATCGGCATGGATTATGACGATTCCGGCTGGATCGGCTGTAAGGAATACGGACAGCCGCCCTGTTCACCCTGGGGACCGGTATTCTACAACACAACCCTGTACATTAAAAATACAGCGCAGGTCATTTCCACCTCTGTGCCGGAGTCTGTGACCGCAGGCAGAGATCTGGAATTTACCGTAAAGCTGTACTTAGACAGCCCCATTCAGGCAAACTTTACCCCCACGGTAACGGTTTACCGCCGGAATTCCATTCAAACCATCACCTCCATTCCGCTGACCTTTGTGACCTACGACAAGCCTTTGGATTGGCCGGTAGGTGAGGAATTTGAGGTCCGGTGCCGGGTTTCCGTTCCGGATTACTTCGAGTCCGGTAAGTATACCCTGCAGATGGATGAAAACATGCTGCTTTTGACCGGTGATGATATCTACGAGAACAAGTTCCTGGATTTCAAGGCGGTTGCCACCGACTCCGGCAGAGACAATGTGGAATCCTCTGTCGAGGTATATAACGGAGCACCTACGCTGATGATCGACGGTCAGCCTGTGGCTTCCCATTTCTACCTGCGGCCGGACCTGAACGTCTACCTGCAGACTGATGCCGAGACCCGTATCTACAAATCCGGACTGGATCTGTATATTACCTACGGCGGCAACCTGTATAAGGGCGGCTGTGATCCCATTTGGCTGGAAGACGGCACCATTGACTACGATGCCTTTGACGAGGTGATCTATGATGTGCTGGCGGCCAACAACGATGCGCTGGTTATGGTGCAGATCGGTATGTTCGCACCGCCCTGGTGGATCGAGCAAAATCCCGATCATGAGCTGCTTTGCGACAACGGCTCTCAGTATATTGCCATCGACAATGAAGTCTCGCTGGCATCGGAAAAGTTCCGGGAAGAGGCAGGCGAAGTTCTGCGGCTGCTGATCCGCCACATGAAGGAGCAATCCTACTATAACCGTGTCTTCGGTTTGAAGATCGGCGGCGGCCAAAGCTACGAATGGATGATCCGCGGCACCGGCTCCAATCAGGGTCCGGACTACAGCCTGGTTTCCAGAGAGGGCTTCAAAAAGTACTTGAAGAAGATTTACGGCACCGACGAGGCCTTGCAGGAGGCCTGGGGCGACAGCACCGTCACCCTGGATACGGCGGAGGCTCCCGGCTGGAGTGAGCGGAACTCGCCTGCCAATATCTATTCCGGCAGTGCCTACTCCGGCAAGCTGTCCCGGAACATCGTGGACTGGAACCTGTGGCTGAACGAGGCCTCTGCTGACAGCTTCCTGTATTACTGCCAGATCGCAAAGGAAGAGACGGACGGCAAGATCATCGTCGGCGGCTATAACGGCTACCTGTGGACCAGTAACTCCTACGACTCTCAGGGTATGGCCCATACTGCCGCGGAACGGGTTTTGGACAGCGAGTATGTAGACTGGATCGCTTCCCCCATCTCCTACAACGAGCGTATTTTGGGTCAGTCCAATACCTATATGGCGCTGATCGACTCTGTGCAGGAGCACGGAAAGCTCTATATTGCCGAGCAGGATAACCGTACCTATCTGTCCAGCTCCTATGCCGGTGCGCCCTGGGATGCCAACTGGGACTTCTCCATTGGTCAGACCCGTACGGTGGCGGACACCATCATGCAGCAAAAGCGTGACTTTGCCAATGCCATGATCAACGGCGCAGGCCTGTGGCAGTACGATATGTACGGCGGCTGGCTGGACGACGATCAGATCTATCAGTACCTGCGTGACGCCAAGGCGGAATACGACTTCTCCGTATTTATGGACCGGGATGTGCGCAACGAGGTGGCCATCTTTGTGGGCGACGAGACCTACGCTTATATGCGTGCCGGTCAGCCCAATATGCCCTATACGCTGTTTGAGCCTATGCTGATGCAGCAGCGTAAGCATTTGGCCAAGATGGGCACCGGCTACGATACCTACACCCTGTCTTCTTTGATGGACGGCAAGGTGGAGCCCCACAAGCTGAACATCATCTTCTCACCCTTTGAGATCACCCCCGAGATGAACGAGGCCATTGACAAGTACTTAAAGTGCAACGGTCAGTATGTGGTCTGGGTCTATCTGCCGGGTATCTCCAACGGTGACGACCTGAGCGCGGAGTATATGAAGCAGCTCACCGGCTTCGACATTGGTCTTGTGGAAGAGAAATCCGGTCTGCAGGTGAAGCTGGCAGATACGGACAATGTGCTGACCCAGGGCATTGCAGGCCTGATCTACGGCAACTCCACCCCCAATGCGGTCTCTCCGCTGACCTATATCAGCAATACCTCCGGCGTGCAGGTGCTGGGCTACAATATGGATGGCGCAAAGCGTCCCGGCCTGGGTCTTAAGGACATGGGCGACTGGGTATCCATCTATTCTGCCGCACCCTGCCTGGATGTAAGACTGCTGCGGAATATGCTGAAGCTGGCAGATTGCCATGTGTATTCCCAGAGCAGTGAGGATGTGATCTACTCCAACAATCACTACGTCGCGCTGCACAGTGACGCGGCAGGGGAGAAGACCATCACGCTGCCCGGAAACTATGCAGTCTACGATGTATTTGAGGAACAGTTTGTTTCCATGAATACCAATACGGTCACATTCTACAACGCGGCCAATGACACCCACATTTTCCGCCTGACCACACCGGATACCTATGCGGTCACCGCAAGGGTGAAGTCCGGCAAGGGCACCCTGTCGGCCCCCGGCCTGACAGAAGTGGCACCGGGAGAAAGCTACAGCCTGACGGTCACACCGGAAGAAGGCTATGAAGTGTCCAGCGTGATGCTAAACGGCGAGGCAGTGGAGCTTCAGGACAATGTGCTGAGTGTGGACGCGGTCAATGAAAACAATGTGATCGAAGTGAAGTTCAACAAGCTGCCGGAAATGGTGGCAATTACCGAATATGTGCAGGAGCTGATCATCCTGCCCTGGCCTGCAGCCATTGCCATTTTGGCAGTGCTGAGCGCTGCCATTTGGGGAATTTCCCGTGGTGTCAAGGCGCTGCGCCGGAAATTTGAGGAAGGAGGATACTAAGATGAAACGAATATGCAAAGCAAGTATCAGTATCCTCTGCATTGCGGCCATTTTGCTGGCTATGACCGGCTGTCAGATCGTCATTGGCGTGCGGCAGGTGCCGGTAGTCAAGTATGTGGAAAAAACCTCGCTGGAAGTAAACGCCCTGGGTACCGGACTGGGAGCAGCCGGTGCCCAGCAGGTAGAAGAAGAAAAGCTCTCCGGCACTCTGAAAATGCAGGTATTTACCAATGAATCCGGCGCCCACAGTGAGGCCTGGACCAATGTGGTCACCGCCTTTGAGGAACAAACCGGCATCAAGGTGACCCTGATCATGGGTTCTCAGGTCAATACCCAGTATTCTGCCGCCTGGCTTGCCGGCGAATCTCCTGCTGACATCGTGTGGATCTCCGGTAACGGTATTGCTGACGAGGAGATGGAGCAAAGCGGAATGTTCTATGATCTGTCTGAATTTTTGGAGGAGGCTACGGTTTACGGCACCGATGCCAAAATTACAGATCGGATCAACCAGGAGGTCATTACCCCCTATAACGGCGGTATTTACCGAATTCCTCTGATGAACTCCACCCAGGGCATGTGGTACGATGCGCGGCTGATGGAAAAGGCTCCTGTGAATTTCGACGAGTATATGCAGGTAGCGGAGGACCTGGAAGCCCAGGGCATTGCAGGTATGACCTACCCCGGTATGTATTCGGATTATCTGATGTGGGCATTGATCATGCCGGCAGTAGCAGCTTATGGCGAAGAGTTCTTCGTGCAGGTGGCCTCCGGTCAGCCGGAAGCGTTCCTGGATGCACGCTTCCAGGCGGTGCTGGAGCGCTATAAGCAGTACTGCGATGCAGGACATTTGCTCAAAGGCTCTGTTTCCGCTGACCATACCACCTCCCAGCTTAACTGGCTGAACAACAAGGCTGGCTTTATCACCAACGGCCTGTGGCTGGAGGCGGAAATGGCAGAGTATATCCCTGCTGACTTCCAAATGCGCTTCTGTGCATCGCCGTTGATTGAAAAGGAACAGAAGCCCACAATGGTGGTCCACGGCAACGATATTGCGGTTTCCGCAAAAACGGAAAACCTGGAAAATGCTTTGGCCTTTATCCGGTTTATGTACCGCGAGGATGTGCAACTGGAATACATGAGCAAGTACAGCTACTTAAGCGCTCTGAAGGATCTTTCCTATGAAGATGCGGAGCTTACGGATGTGGCACGAAGCACCCTGGACTACTTCACCAGTGACCAGGTGGATGTGATCAACTGCAGTGTCAACTGGTCCAGCCTGCTGAACAATACCTTCAAGCAGGTGATCAATGACCTGGCGTCCGGCAGTATGACTGTGGAGCAGGCCTGTCAGGCACTCCACGAAGACGCAAAACGGTAGGAGGTGTGGTAAATGTCCAAAAAACTGTTTCGTAAACAGGGCGGTGCAATGGCAATGAATGCCTCCCGTTGGCGTGTGGCCCTTTTGGTGGCATTGCCCACATTCCTGCTGTATGTTTACATCTGCATCGTTCCAATGATAAGCTCTGTTGCCAACAGTGTTTATGACTGGAACGGCTACGGTCCGAAAACC
The DNA here is from genome assembly GCA_017435615.1 of Oscillospiraceae bacterium. Taxonomy (GTDB): domain Bacteria; phylum Bacillota; class Clostridia; order Oscillospirales; family Oscillospiraceae; genus Faecousia. The sequence goes on from JAFSET010000092.1 coordinate 27,727, forward strand.
TTCATCGGTCTTAGTAACTACATTAACATTTTTAAAGACCCCTTGTTTTGGGAGGCGTTTTGGAACGATATTGTGATCGTGCTGTTCAAGGAGATCATTATCGTGACCCTGGCAGTGCTGTTTGCTGTGTCCATGACCACGGCAAAGCTTCACAAAAAGGAGACCGGCTTCTTCCGGTTCCTGTTCTACATTCCCAACATTCTGTCAGTCATCCTGATCTCCATGGTGTGGAAGTATTTCTTTGAAAGCCTGGACGGTTTCATTCACACGGAAAACGGTTTGTGGGTGGATCACCCCATGCCTCTGATTATTTTTATTGCAAGCTGGGCCGGTATCGGTTACTATATGATCGTGCTGATCTCCGCTATTAAAAATATTCCCAAAGAGATCTATGAGGCGGCAGATATGGACGGCGCAACCCAGTTCCGCCAGCTTTGGTCCATCACCCTGCCGGAGATCATGCCCCAGATCCGTTATGTGATCGTTATGGTGCTTTCCGGCTCCCTGGCAGTGAATATGAACCTGATCTTGCCGCTGACCGGCGGTCAAAATCACACCATGGTCATGGGCCTTTACGTTTACAGCTACGGTACCGGCCAGCTTAACATGGTAGGCTATGCCTACGCTGCCGCGGTGGTGCTGATGGCTATCAGCTTTGTGCTGAGCCTGACTGTAAACCTCTACCTGAAGCGGAAGGAGGCGCAGTGATATGGCAAAGAAAAAGCAGTATCGGATCAAACAGGGTCCGGATATCGGCAATGTGATATTCCGTATCGTGCTGTATGTATGGGCCCTTGTGATCCTGTTGCCTCTTTTCTGGATGGTCTACACCTCCGTGAAGGAACGGGGCGAGTTTATTGCCGACCGATTCAAGCTGCCCCAAAACATTTGGCTTGTCAACTATCAGACCGCCATTATGGACTCTGCGGCGGAATCCTCTTTGCTGCAGTATTTTGGCAACACCTTTGTGATCGTTGCCATCTCCACGGTGCTGATGCTGGTGATGGTATCGGTGACAGCCTACGTGCTGGGCAAGTACCGCTTTGCAGGCAAGCAGCTTTTTGAAAGCTTCTATTTTGCCGCTATGCTGGTGCCCTCGGTACTGGTGCTGATTCCTCTGTGGTTCCAGCTTCGTCAGTTGGGCAGAGATCTGTTGGGCTCCAACAGTGCCATCACCGACAATATTTTCACCCTGAGCCTTGTGTATGCGGTGCAGGCCCTGCCGTCCTACATTTTCCTGCTGGTAGGCTTTATCCGCAAGATCAACGACAGCTTCATTGAAGCGGCGCTGATGGACGGCGCAGGGGAGACCCGTATTTTCCGAGATATCATTCTGCCTCAGATCCGTCCCATGCTGGTGTTCATTTCCCTGGGTCATATCATGAACGTGTGGAATGAGTACACCATGGCACGGACCTTCCTGGAAAGCGAAAGCAACTACACCATTTCTGTGGGTATCCAAAGTGTTCAGAATGCCTTTACCTACAGCTTTGACTATGGCGCACTGTTCGCTTGTTTGGTGCTTTCCATGATTCCTATTTTGATCCTTTACCTGCTGTTCCAAAAGCAGATCCTCAGCGGCACCGATGCCGGCGAGGGCGTGAAGGGCTAATCCTATGTAGTTCAGAGAGGGGAGCCTCTCATCAATATACGGAAAAAATAAGGAGGAAAACAAATGTACAGCACAAGCGTGAAAAAGCTCCTGAGCCTGCTGACTGCTTTTGCTATGGTGATCTCTATGATCGCTATGGTACGGCCCATGCAGGTAAGCGCAGCCACCGAGGAAATTGCCATTTCCAACGGTGACTTTGAAAGCGGTGCCTTTGGTGGTGCGGTAAACGGCTCCAACGGCGCATCCATCGTGGAAAAGGCTACCTACGAGGGTAATTATGCCCTGAAGTTTGACGCCACCGGTGAGATTTTGACCGTTACCGGTTATCTGGCTGCGGCAACCACCGCTGAGTCCACCGTAACTCTGTCCTTCTGGGCAAAGGTGCTGGGCGGCTCCACTGGCAACTCCGTCAACTTCGGCCTGTTTGCCACTAACGAAAGCTGGGGCAACCGTGTACAGAAGTACGGTGCCGGCTACCCCATTGTGGGCGGCGAGTGGAAGCAGATCACCCAGGCGCTGACCGTTCCTGCTGAAACCAAGATCATTCAGGCACAGATCTACCTGGGCTCCGAAGGCACCACTGCCATCGTGGACAGTATTTCCATTACCGACGGCAGCGGCAACGAGATCCTGCACAGCGGCGGCTTTGAAAAGGGCGCTTTGAACGACGATTTCAATGCCAACGATGCACTGGAGCTGGTGTTCACTCCGGTACACAGCGGCAATTACGCTGCCCATGCCGACAAGTCCTCCGGCAACGGCAACATTTCCACAACTGTTTCCTTTGAGCCCTCTTCTGAGGCTCGCACCATGACCTTCAGCTACTGGATGTATGCCCCCACCTCTGCCAACGGCGCACACAATATGGTGGTGTGCTTCGACACCAGCAGCGGCGGTTGGACCAACCTGTCCACTAAGTACGGTGCCCAGTATGCTACCCCCGGCGTGTGGGTACAGAAGACCATGGAAATCGCGGTGGCTGCCAACACCAACACCCTGCAGATCCAGCTCTATGCCCAGGATACCGGCGCAGACTTCTACATTGATGACCTGTGCCTGACCCAGGAAGTGGCAGACATCGTCAATCATGATGTGACCCTGAGCCTGAACCAGGTCACCGGTGACGGCACCTGGCAGTTTAGCATCAGCGAAGCTCCGGCCAACAAGTACTACAAGGTTCCCGCTACTATCGACGGCACTTCCTGCAACTTCCTGATGGGCGAAAGTGGCGGTATCATGTGCGTATACCCCAACTTCTTCACCGCACTGGGCGGCGCAGTGCCCACCCAGCAGATCATCATTGAAGAAGGCACTGTCCTGAAGGCAGTGGACCCCAACAACGGCTGGAACGAGATTGAGGGTGCGGATACTTACACCCTGACCGAAGCCGTCGACTTGAGCTATGTAGACGGTGCATGGAGCAAGACCGTTTACAATACCGATGTCACCCTGAGCCTGACTCAGGTCACCGGTGACGGCACCTGGCAGTTTAGTATCAGCCAGGCTCCTGATAACAAGTACTACAAGGTTCCTGCCATCATCGACGGCACTCCCTGCAACTTCCTGATGGGCGAAAGCGGCGGTATTATGTGCATATACCCCGATTTCTTCACCGCACTGGGCGGCGCAGTGCCTACCCAGCAGATCATCATTGAAAAAGGCGCAGTCCTGAAGGCAGTGGATCCCAACAATTACTGGGCAGAAATTGCCGACGCCAATACCCTGACCCTCGCGGAGAAGATCGATCTGAGCTATGTAAACGGTGCCTGGGGCATTACCATTCCCAATCAGGACGCACAGATCGAACTGACCTCTGTGCAGGCTGACGGCACCTGGCAGTTTAGCATCAGCCAGACTCCTTCCAACAAGTACTACAAGGTTCCTGCCATCATCGACGGCACTTCCTGCTCCTTCCTGATGGGCGAATCCGGCGGCATTATGTGCGTATACCCCAACTTCTTTACCGTTGGCGGTTCCGTACCTGCCAAGAGCCTGGTTATCGAAGCCGGTGCTGTGTTGAAGCCGGTGGACGCCAACAATGGCTGGGCAGAGATCCAGGGCGCAGAGACCATTACCATCACCAACTCCCTGAATATTGAGAATGTACTGGGTACATGGAAGGATATGAGCCAGTATGCGGATGTAACCTTCGAGGAAGTTACAGCAGACGACCTGATCGTCTACAAGTGGGAAGATCAGGCTGCAAGCAACTATCGTTCTGTTCTGGGCATTTATGCACCGGATGCACAGTTTGGAAATGATGCCGGCTGGGGCAACTTCACAAAGGTTGCCGGTAAGGTGCTGATCGACGGAAATGAAGTCAGCGTGGTTTACGGCATGGCCCCCGGCGCTGATGGCGACTCCTCCTGGGGCGCAGACAATGCCATTTTGCTGTACATCACCGGTGAAGGCTACTGGGATGCAGTGACCACTGCTTCTTCCGTGACCGTTTGCGCAGGCACCATGCTGATTTCCGGTGTGGACAGCACCAAGGGTGTGAAGTTCACCGAGGACTTCACCATGTACAAGAATTGTGACGGCTCCTGGGATACCACTGCCGACACCCATGTGTACAATCAGCAGAACACCGAACTGGAAGGCGCATTGGCAAGCGCAGCCAACTGTGAGAATGCTGCTTCTTACTACTATAGCTGCTCCTGTGGCAAGCTGGGCAGTGAGACCTTCACCGCCGGTGAGCTGGGCAACCACAACTATGTGAACGGAAGCTGTACTGTTTGCGGCAAGACTGCACAGGACATCACTGTTTCCCTCCATGCGATTGCTACTGACGGAACATGGCAGTTTGACTTCAGCGCAGCACCTGCCAAATTCTACAAGATTCCTGCCATCATTGACGGCAAAGCATGTAATGTATTGATTGGTGAATCTCAGGGCCTGATGTGCATCTATCCCAACTTCTTCACCGCTTTGGGCGGCGCAGTTCCCACCGAGTCCTTTGTCATTCCTGCCGGTACAGAGCTGAAGGCTGTGGATTCTGCCAATGGCTGGGCAGAGATCGAAGACGCTGCCATTTTGGTGGTTTCTCAGGAACTGAAGATCGAGAATATCGCCGGTAAGTGGTGCGAAATGAGCAAGTACGCCGATGTGGAATTCACAGAAATTTGGGGCACAGACCTGGATCTGTACTATCAGAACATTATGCGTCTGAAAGACTACAGTGACTTAGAAATCCAAATAGCATTGAACCAGTATCCGCAATACAAGCCGTATTATGAGAAATATGGCAAAGAAGCCAATATGACCACATTTGGTATCTACTCCACGATTCCCACCCTGCAGATCCCCAATGATGCAAACTGGTCCAACTTCACTCTGCTGGGCACTGTAAGCGTTCAGGGTGATGCCCCTACCGAAACCTATGTGATGCAAACGGTTGACAGCTCTGAGGATGCAGATACCGCTATGGACAGCGGCTTCCTGATCCGGTTCTACAACGGCTATGTTGCCGATGTGGCTACCAGCGTGACCATCGAGCCCGGCACCCGTATTGTCACCCAGGACGGCGAAGGCTTTGTGTTTGTGGATGGCTACACCATCTACCGTGACGAAAACGGCAACTGGACCGATGAAGCACCTGAGGGTGTCAACCCGGTCAACACCTGGGGCCTGACCCTGGGCGACAACATCGGTGTGAAGTTTGAGATGAACATCGAGCCCGGTGATGAGGTGACCTTTGCGATCAACGGCAGCACGGTTGCGTCCGAGCGCAGCGGCAACATCTACACCGTCCGTTTGGCAGCCGCACAGATGACCGATGAGATCGTAATCTCTGTCAACGGTGTTGCTCTGGAGAGCACCTATTCCGTAAGAGAGTATGCCGATATCATCCTGGAAGGCACCCACGGTGAAAGCACCAAGGCTCTGGTGAGAAACATGCTGGTTTACGGCGGTGCGGCACAGAACTTCTTTAACTACAACACCGCTAACCTGGCAAGCAAGGGCATTGAGGTTACCGCACAGGTACCTGCAGGCGCTCCTGAAATGACCGTTTCCGGTATGATCGACGGCCTGAGCTACTACGGCGCATCCCTGGTGCACGAGAACGAGATCGCTGTTCGCTTCTACTTCACCGGCAATGTGGAGGGTGTTAGCTTCAAGGTCAACGGTACTGAGGCAACCCTGCAGACCAAGGGCGATAAGTACTATATTGAGGTCGACGGCATCAATCCTCAGGAGCTGGCAAGCTCCATCTCCGTGGAGGTTACCTCCGGCGATCAGACCATCAGCGTGGGTTACAGCCCCCTGAACTATATGGTCAGAATGTATGAAAAGGGTAGTGACGCTACCAAGGCACTGGTACAGGCCTTGTACGGATACTATCTGGCAGCCGCAGAATATGTAGCATAAATGATTTTAGCCCCGGCGGCGCAAGCCGCCGGGGCACACATAAAATATGGGAGAGATTACCATGAAAGAAATTTGGAAAGATACGGAACTTTGTGTGGAAAAGGAACTGATCCTGCCGGTTTCCGTAAAGGATTGTTTGAATGTGGGCTGCAGCGAGGAGCTGCTGGTGCCCAAGGCGGCATATATCCCCTTTACCGTGGACAAAGTAGCCTGCTTTGAAGGGAAAGGGTCCTATGTCGTACTGGATTTTGGCAAGGAGCTGTGCGGCGGTGTGCGGATCATCACCCGTATGGCAGAGGGAATCCATGCCAAAGTACGGATCACGTTGGGAGAATCCCTTACGGAAGCTTGCAGTTCCATCGGTTATAAAAATGCCACCAACGATCATTCCCCCCGGGATTTTGAGGCGGATATTATCAATATGTCCGACCTGACCCTGGGCCAAAGCGGTTTCCGCTTTGCACGCATCGAGCTGTTGACCCCGGGCCAGGTCACCGTCCGTAATATTTACGGCGTGAACACACTGCCCCATTTCCCCCGGCAGGGCTACCTGAAAACAGAGGATGCGCTGCTCAATCAGATCGCGGAGGCTGCCGGTTATACGGTGAAGCTGTGCTGTCAGAACGGTCAGATTTGGGACGGTATCAAGCGTGACCGGCTGATTTGGAGCGGTGACCTGAACCCGGAAATTCTGACCTGCCTATATTTGTTTGGCGATAACCCCAATGTTCCCAGTGCCCTGAGAGCGCTGCGTGAGTCCACACCGGCAGACAAGTGGATGAATCAGATCCCCAGCTATTCTGCCTGGTGGGTCCTGAACCTGTGCGATTACTGCCGGATCACGGGCAATACCGCATTTTACGAGGAAAACCGGGATTATGCGGCCACCATTATGAAGCGGATCAACAGCTTTGTGGCGGAAGACGGCAGCTTTGATTTTAACGAGGACCCTGCAAAGTGCATGATCTATTTCCTGGACTGGCCTACCCACGGTCAGGCGGATGCCCAGGTGGGTACGGCGTCTATGCTGATGTATACGGCGCAAAAGATGCTGCAAATGGAAGAAAATGAAGACTGCCGTCAGGTTTGTCAAAAGCTGCAGCCCTGGCTGAAAAAGGATGCCATTCATAAGCAGGTCCGTGCATTCCAGATCCTGGCCGGCAGACAGGAAGCCGGAGACGCGGAATTCCTGGAAAAAGGCGGCGCAGAGGGCATGTCCACCTTTATGGCCTACTATATCCTCAAGGCCGATGCTATGGTGGGCGGTACAAAGATGATCGAAATGACCAAGGAGTACTTTGGTGCCATGCTGTCCCGGGGTGCAACCACCTTCTGGGAGGATTTCCATATGAGCTGGCTGGAGGGCAGTGGCCGAATCGACGAATTCCCAGCGCCCGGTCAGAAGGATATCCACGGTGATTACGGCGATTTCTGCTACCAGGGCCTGCGCCACAGCTTCTGCCACGGCTGGGCCTCCGGCGTGCTGGCATTTTTGTATGAGTACCTGCTGGGTGTGAAGATGCTGCCCGGCGGTAAGTATCAGGTCGCGCCCCAGGCAATGGGCCTGCGTCAGGTAGAGGGCGTTGTACCGGTGCCGGATGGTATGCTGAAGGTCGTGGTGGAAAACGGAGAAGTAAAAGAAGAAATTTGTCAATAAAGCGTGGTGGAGCATATGTTGCGTTATCAAGATGGACGGTTTTATATGGACGGCGCACCCTTTTCTATTCACAGCGGCGCGATCCATTATTTCCGCACCCTGCCCCAGCAGTGGGAGGACAGGCTGCAAAAGCTGAAGGACTGCGGACTGAATACAGTAGAGACCTATTGCTGCTGGAATATGCATGAGCCGAAGCAGGGACAGTTCTGCTTTGAGGGGATGCTGGATGTTTCCGCGTTCCTTTCCCTGGCGGAAAAATTGGGGCTGTATGTGATCGTCCGCCCCGGTCCGTATATCTGTGCGGAGTGGGAGTTTGGCGGTATGCCTGCCTGGCTTTTGGCCGATGACGGTATTCGCCTGCGCACCACCGAGGAGCGGTATTTTGCCCATGTGCGCCGGTATATGCAGGTGCTGATGGACCAGATCAGGCCCCATTTGCAGTCAAACGGCGGCAATGTGATCCTGCTGGCGGTGGAAAATGAATACGGCTCTTTTGGAAACAGCCGGGAATATATGAACAAGTGTGCCAAGCTGCTGCGTGATTGCGGCGGGGATGTACCTCTGGTCACTGCCGACGGCCATTTGGATATCTTTCTAAACGGCGGTATGGCAGACGGCGTGCTTCCGGCCCTGGATTTTGGCTATGACCACGACATTCTGCCGGTGCATTTTGACGCGTTGGGGAAGCTTGCGCCCCAGGTGCCCCAATTTCACTTAGAGCACTGGATCGGCGCGTTTTCCCACTGGGACGCTCCGGTGCTGCGGTATCCCGCGGAGGATGCGGCCCGGGAGGTGAGCCAGCAGCTTGCACAGGGCATCGACTTTAATTTGTACATGTTCCACGGCGGTACCAATTTTGGCTTTTTTAATGGCGCTAATCACACAGCGGATGATCCGGAGAATCGGATCAAGAACCGTTACGAGCCGGATATTACCAGCTATGACTATGATGCGCCCCTGACAGAGTGGGGCGAATGTACACCAAAGTATTTTGCCATACAAAAGGAAATGGAGCGGTACCTGGGAAAAACACTGCCCAAGCCTGCGCAAGTTCCTTTGCAGAATATCGGCGCTGTGCAGCTAAATGCGTATGCACCGCTGTTTGAAAATCTTGAAAATATCGGACAGCGGTTCACAGATTGCCTGCCCCGGAATATGGAGGCCTATGGACAGTCCTACGGCTATATCCTGTACCGCAATGTGATCAAGACCAAGCAAAAAATTGATCTGTTGGCCTTCCGGGAAGTTTACGACCGGGTCACGGTGTTTTTTAACGGCGTCCGCCGGGGCGTGGTATACCGCAACGATCCCAAACAGTATCTGGAAGTGGATGGCTGGATGGACGAAGGCGGCGTGCTGGAGCTGCTGGTGGAAAATATGGGCCGCATCAACTTTGGCCCGGATATGTGCAAGGGTGACCGCAAGGGCATCTGCGACAGTGTGTATATTTCCGTGAAAAACGGACCCCGGCAGATTTTGTGCGACTGGGAAGTTTATACCTTACCTATGGATGATCTGACGAAGCTTTCCTATACCGGGAGCGTCCGGGCAGGACAGCCCGGTTTTTGGAAGGGCAGCTTCCGGGCAGAGCAAAAGGACTGCTTTGTCCATTTGCATCAGTTCAGCAAGGGCTTTGTTACGGTGAACGGCTTTAACCTGGGCCGTTTTTGGGAGAAAGGTCCGCAGATGTCCCTATATCTGCCCTGGCCGATCCTGAAAGAGGAAAATGAAATTATCGTCTACGCGGAGGATTGGGAAAAACCGGAGATCGTGATCTCCGATGAACACATTCTGACCGGCGGAAACACCTTCGCCCATCCGGTGACGGTTTTATAAAGGGAGGATACTATGAATTATCTTGAGAGCCTGCCAAAGCAGAAAAGACCCGTTCGTGTGGTACAGTTTGGCGAGGGGAATTTCCTGCGTGCATTTGTGGATTATATGCTGGATATTGCCAATGAAAAAGGGGTATTTGACGGCAGTGTTGCCATTGTCAAGCCTATTGCCTTTGGCTCTTTGGAGAATTTCCATAAGCAAAACAATAACTATACCGTGGTGCTGCGGGGCAAGGAACAGGGAAAGACCGTAGATGAAAAACGGGTGGTCACCTGCGTGGAGCAGGTGGTGGATTGCACCCAGGACCTGGAAGGCTTTTTGGCTTTGGCGGAGTTGGAAAGCCTGCGCTTTGTGGTGTCCAATACTACAGAAGCCGGTATCACCCTGGATGAGCAGGATCACTTTGAGGGCCTTCCGGAGACCTACCCCGGCAAGCTGACGAAGTTTTTGTATCAGCGGTATCAGGCCTTTGCCGGTGCCGCAGATAAGGGCTTAATCCTGCTCCCGGTGGAGCTGATCGAGCATAACGGAAAGAAGCTTAGAGAATGTGTGCTGGACCTGATTGGGATTTGGAAGCTGCCGGAGGCCTTTGCCCGGTGGGTAGAGGACGCCTGCGTATTTTGCACCACTCTGGTAGACCGGATCGTCACCGGCTATCCCCGGGATAAGGCATCGGAGATCTGTGAAAATCTGGGCTACAACGACCTTCTTTTGGATGTGTGTGAGCCCTTTGCTTTGTGGGTCATTGAAAGTGAGCAGGACATCAGTCAGGAGCTGCCACTGCACAAGATCGGCTTGCCGGTGGTGTTCACCGACAATTTAAAGCCGTATCGTGATCGGAAGGTACGGGTGCTCAACGGCGCCCATACCAGCAGTGTGCTGGCGGCTTATCTGTGCGGACAAAGCATCGTCAGAGACTGTATGAGTGACCCGGTGGTGGGGCAGCTTTTCCGCCGTGTGGTGATGGAGGAGATCGTGCCCCAGGTCAAGCTGCCGGAGCAGGAAGTGCGTCAGTTTGCCCAGTCGGTATTTGAGCGGTTTGAAAATCCCTTCATTGATCACGCCTTGCTTTCCATTTCTTTAAACTCTGTTTCCAAGTGGAAGGCAAGAGTGCTGCCCACATTTCTGGATCATTACGCAGCCTGTGGAAACCTGCCCAAGCTGATCACCTTCTCCTTTGCCGCACTGCTGGCCTTCTACCGCAGCAGCGATCTGCGTCAGGACGGCCTTTACGCCAAGCGAAAGGACGGCACAGAATATGTGATTCACGATGATGGGTCTGTGCTGGCATTTTTCGCGGAACACAGCCAAAAGGACGAAGAAGCTTATGTGACAGCAGTGGCCGCCAACACCGATTTTTGGGGTCAGGACCTGACTGCATACCCGGAATTTACCCAAACCGTTACCCGGTGGCTGCGTGCTTTGCAGGCTGACCCGGTGCAGGCGGTGAAGGAAATACTGAAATAAAGGACGAAAAATTATGAAAAACAGTGCACCAGTAAAACTGTATATTCGTTTTCTCAGTGCGCTGCTGGCACTGGTGCTGATGGCAGGGGTTCTTCCTGTACAGGCTGCAGTCAGCGGAGGTGCTTCCGAAAACAGTATTTTGTACAACGGAAGCTTTGATCTGAAAAGGACCAGTGTGCCCGGCTGGGGGTTGAATCCGGGGAATGTCAACCATACCGTAACCATTCAGAGCAGTGTGGTCCATGGCAGCTCCGGCAACGCCCTGAAGATCGCAGCCACCGGACAGTCCTATATTTTCACCTCTGACTTTGCTGTGGAGGCAGGCGCTACCTACATTCTTTCCTACTATATCCGTGTGGACAGCGCCACCAATCTGCAATATGCCCCGTTTATGAATGACAGCAACTACGCCGGTGGCTGGTGGAAGGATTATGTGCTTCCCCCTGTGCAGGGAACCACCGACGGCTGGACCAAGGTTTCCGGAACCGTCACCATTCCGGAAAGTGTAGGAAACAATGCCAACAACCCCTCCTGCATGGTGCAGTTGGGCTTTAAGGTCTATGCCGGAAGCGGCACCTTCTACCTGGATTCGGTAGCCTTTGAAAAAGTCAATGTCAACCGGGATGACCCCAATTTGGATTTTGAGACTGTGGGTGCGGCCACTGCCGCCCCTGCTAACTGGCAGGGAGGGTCCGGCCTGACGGTGTCCTGCGATACTTCGGTGTACCACGCAGGCAAGCAGTCCATGAATATCCAAAAGACATCCCTTGCAGAGCAAACAGCGGTGAATTCTGTGGTATATCTTCCGGTGACAACCGGTCAGGTATATGAATTTGCCTTTTGGATGTGCTCGAAAAATGCAGACCCTACCGCAACGGTACGGCTGGATCTGCAGCCCTATGCGGAGGATGGCACCAAGCTTTTGCAGCCGAATGGAAGCAATACCACGGTGCGGGGTACTGTGGCGGCCCTGAACGCAGGGACACAGCGCAGCCGGTGGGAGAAGGTCGTCACCCGTTCGGAAGTACCGGAGGGGACAGCCTATGTATCCCTGAGCTTTGTGATCACCCGGGGCACAGCGGAAATTTGGATCGACGACATTTTCTTCCAGGTGGTGGAAGACGGCACCGACTGCGTGGTGTATTATGAAGATTTTCACGCCGTGGATGAAAGCGGAAATATCAGCTCCTGGAAAACAGAAGGAAAAGGTAGCTTTTCTTCCGAAAATGGCGGAAAACTGACAGTTTCCGGTTCGGAAAGTTATATTTACGACGAGCTAACGTGCCTGATGACAGGCTACACCTACTGCATCAAGGGCGACTATACTGCCGATATGGGCGGTACAGTACAGGTGCGTTTTTACGATTATCAGAAAAACGAGTATTCCGGGGAACGGAAAACCGTTGCGTTGCAGGATGGCGGCACTTCTTTTTCTGTGAATGTTACGGCACCCAGCCATACCTGGGCCGCAATCTATATTGGCTCCGATCAGGCCGGAACGATTACGATTTCCGATGTGACGGTGTATATGACAGCCCAGCCAAACCAGCCAAACCAAAATTATCTGGATGCGGACTGGTCAGCTAAGGCTGACCGGGACAATGTGGTGTCCTCCGTGGAGGTCTATAACGGAATTCCAACCCTGATGATCGACGGACAGCCCACAGCCTCCTATTTCTATCAGCGGCCGGACCTGGATGCCTATCTGCGGACCGATGCGGAAAGCCGGATCGCCAAGTCCGGGCTTGAGCTGTATGTAACCTATGGCGGCAACCTGTATAAAGGCGGCTGCGCTCCCATTTGGCTGGAGGACGGCTCCATTGATTATGCTGCCTTTGACGCTGTGATTTATGACACGCTGGCGGCCAGTGACGATGCCCTGGTTATGGTGAACATTGGTCTGTTTGCCCCTAAGTGGTGGTTGGAGCAAAATCCGGATCACCGGGCTCAGGCCCACAACGGCAGCGAGTATATTGCCCTGGACGATGCGTCGCTGGCATCGGAAAAGTTCCGCCAGGAGGCAGGTCAGGTGCTGCGGCAGCTCCTTGCCCATATGAAGCAGCAGAATTACTATAACCGGGTATTTGGCCTGAAGATCGGCGGCGGTCAAAGCTATGAGTGGATGCATCTTGGCACAGCATCCAGCCAGGGCGTGGATTACAGCACGGCCTCTCAGGAAGGCTTTAAGGCCTATTTGAAAAAGAAATACGGCACCGATGAGGCATTGCAGGCGGCCTGGGGAAATACCCAGGTAACGCTGGAAACCGCTGCGGCTCCCGGTTGGGAGGATCGTTGCGCCTCTTCCAATGTGTATATGGGAGATGCGGATACCGGCAGCCTTTCCCGGAATATGGTGGATTGGAATTTGTGGCTGGGTGAAGCCTCTGCCGACAGTTTCCTGTATTACTGCCAAATTGCCAAAGAGGAAACCGACGGAAAAATCATTGTGGGCGGCTACAACGGCTACCTGTGGACCAGCAATTCCTACGATTCTCAAGGTATGGCACACACGGCTATGGACCGGGTGCTGTGCAGTGAGTATGTGGACTGGATCGCCTCTCCCATTGCCTATAATGAACGGCTTTTGGGTCAATCCAGCACCTATATGGCACTGCTGGACACGGTGCAGGCCCACGGAAAGCTCTATATTGCCGAGCAGGACAACCGTACCTGCCTGTCAGACAGCTACACCGGCTCCTGGGATGCCGACTGGGATTACAAGATCGGTCAGGCCCATACCATGGCAGACACGGTATACCAGCAAAAGCGGGATTTTGCCAATGCGCTTGTCAATGGCGCAGGTTTATGGCAGTATGATATGTACGGCGGCTGGCTGGATGATGACCAGCTTTACGGCTATTTTTCTCAGGCAAAAAATGAGTATGACCTGAGCGTCCACCTGGACAGAAACACCACCAATGAGGTAGCGGTGTTTGTAGGGGACGAAACCTATGCCTACCTGACTGCGGAAAACAGCAATATGAGCTTTACTTTACTGGAGCCTATGCTGCAGCAGCAGCGAAAGCATTTGGCGGCCATGGGCGCTGGCTTCGATACCTATGCCATGTCCACGCTTTTGGAGGGCAAAGTGCCTGCCCACAAGCTGAATATCGTGCTCTCACCCTTTGAGATCACCGAGCAAATGCATGAGGCCATCGATACCTACCTGAAAGCCAATGATCAGGTGGTGGTGTGGGTGTACCTGCCGGGTATCTCCACCGGAACCAAGCTTTCCCTTGCCAATGTGCAGAGGGCCACAGGCTTTTCCGTAGGTGCAGTGGAGCAAAAGTCTACCTTGCAGGTGCGGCTGGCACAGTCCGGTCACAGCCTGACAGAGGGGATCGAAGGCCTGGTATACGGCAATTCCGTTGCCGGTTCTGTGTCACCGCTGGCCTATCTTCAGGACACCACCGGCGCAACGGTACTGGGCTATTACGAATCCGGCGGAAAGCCGGGCCTGGCGGTGAAGGATATGGGGGATTGGACCAGCGTATATTCTGCCGCACCTTGCCTGGATGCGCAGCTTCTGCGAAATCTGCTCACCTTCGCCGGATGCCATATCTACTCGGAAAATCCGGCAGATATTGTCTACAGCAGCAATTCCTATGTGGCGCTGCACAGTGCCGCAGAAGGGGATAAAACGGTTGCCCTTCCCGGAAATTACAGCGTTTACGATGTATTTGAGGAGAAGTATATCTCCATGAATACCGATGTGATCACCTATCACCATCAGGAAGATGATACCCACATTTTCCGGCTGATGAAGCCGGATACCTACGCTATGACCGCCGCAATCAAACAGGGAAAAGGCAGCCTTTCCGAGCCGGGCCTGACCCAGGTGGTCCCGGGACAAAGCTACGCTGTGACCGTTACCCCGGAGCTCGGCTATCAGATCCAAAAGATCACCGTCAACGGTGAGGCTGCCACATGGACGGAAAACGGCCTGCTGCAGCTTCCGGCAGTGACGGAAGACACGGCAATTGAAGTATATTTTGCCAAAGAAAAGCTCCACAATAACTGGGACTTTGAGTATGGCAGCTTCGGTGGGGATGTGACCGGCAGCGGCAAAGCAACGGTGGTGTCCGATCCTGACATCCACAGCGGCACCTACAGCCTGCGGCTCAATCATGACGGCACGGCAAGAGATCTGGTGCAGATGAGCTTCCGCGTCAATGCCGCTGCTCAGGACAGAACGTTGAAACTGTCCTATTGGGCAAAAACCGCTGCCGGGGCGCAGCGTGCGCTCCATAGCGGTGTGCATTTCTTTACGGAAGACTGGGTAACTACCCAAAAATCTTCCTATGCCGCGGTGTATCCCAGCAGATCCCAGTGGCAGCAGTTCACCCAGGAGCTGACCCTGCCTGCCGGTACCCAGATCGTGCAGTATCAGCTCTATGCGGATACGGTGAACGCCGATATTTATATCGACGATATTTCCGTAACCTGCGACGGTCAGGAAATGATGATCAACGGCGGCCTGGAGCGTGGCAACCTGACAGGAAGCTTTGAGAAGTTTGAAAATACTCCGGAAATTATGCGCTCCCGGTTTACCCACGGCGGACGCTATGCCGCACGGCTGACAGGCAGCGGCGCAGTAACGGGGCAGCTTAGCGGACTGTCTTTGGAAGAGGATACCCGGCTTGCTGTTTCTGCCTGGCTGATGGGCTCAGCAGCCTACCGCATTTTCCAGGGAGAAACCACCCTGGCGGAGGGTCAGTGGACAGGTGATGGCAACTGGCTTCAGCAGACAGCGGTGTGCGTGGTTCCGGCCGGGACCCAGTCTGTGCAGGTGGAGATCAGCTCGCCCAATTCCGCCACGCAGTTCTGCCTGGATGATATGCAGGCAGCCTGGCTGCCTGCGGAAAACACGCAGCTTACCTTTCACGAGATCTATGCTGACGGCACCTGGCGGCTGGCTGCCGACGATATCGGCAGGTTTACGGAGGACTACTACAAGATCCCTGTGGTGATAGACGGAAAGCAAGGGTATGTGGCGGCCCACAAGGTGTCCGGACTTCTGTGTATCTATCCCAGCTTTTTCGGCGTATACGGAGGCTCCGTGCCGGTGGTCAGCCTGGAAATCCCGGCAGGCACACTGATCAAGCCGGTTTCCCCCAGCCTTGACTGGGGAGAGTCTGACGGACAGTGGCTGAAAACCACGCAGGCAGTGGAGGTCACCCTGGCAGAAGGCGCAGTCAAACAGTGGAATGTATCTTTGGGCGGTGACCTGACGGTGAATTTCTATGCCCAAATCCGGGCAGAGGATCTGACGGCTGTGCAGGCATCGGTCACGGTGGCAGATAAAACAACCACCTTCTGCCTGACGGAAGAAGATTATGATGCCGAAACTGAAGGCTACCGGTTCAGCGTTCCCGTTGCCGCAGCCCAAATGACCGATGAAATTCATGTGCAGATTTTGTACAGCGGTGTCCTGCTTTGGGAGGAAAGCTATACGGTGCAGCAGTACGCCGGTTATGTGCTGGCAGATCCGTCCATGGGTGACTATCATACGCTGGTTCGCCGGATGCTGCATTACGGCGGCATGGCGCAGGGCTACTTTGACTATCACCCGGACCGGCTGGCCAATGATGGCCTTGCAGAGGAAGTGCTGCAGGATGTCCCTGAAGCTTCGGAAATAGAAATGACCGTGGAAGGTCGGGCAGACGATTTGCGCTTCTACGGCGCGACTCTGATGTTCCGGCATAAGGTGGCGGTGCGGTACTACTTTGCGGTAGCCGGCGATGTGCAGGATTACACCTTCACAGAAAACGGCGTTCCCTGCGAAGCGGTGATGAAGGACGGCTTGTGCTATGTGGAGCTTTCCGGGGTGAACCCCCAGGATTGGGATCAGCCCTGCGTACTGACCGTACAGGACAGCAGCGGAAATACCATGACCGTCCGCTACAGCCCCATGAACTATATGGTTCGTATGAACCAAAAGGGCGCAGATAGCCTGAAAGCATTGTTAAATGCTATGTATCACTACCATTTGGCAGCCAAGGCCATCGGTGCGTGATCCTATGCGATAACGTGAAAAGAGAGAGAAGCCC
Organism: Oscillospiraceae bacterium; assembly: GCA_017435615.1. Taxonomy (GTDB): domain Bacteria; phylum Bacillota; class Clostridia; order Oscillospirales; family Oscillospiraceae; genus Faecousia. The sequence continues at coordinate 44,717 of JAFSET010000092.1, forward strand.
CCCGTTTTGCTGAAAACCCTTCAGCAAAACGGGGGGCAATATCGTTTCTATGTTTTTGATCCGCCGGTTGAAAGGGGCAATTTCAGCAGGAAGCACCAATCAGCATCTGTGCCAAAGTATTCTTTCAGCATCATACGATACCGCAGCGTTAGTGCCATATTCGGATAATATCCGGGGACTACCCGCTGCAGCAGTATATTTCCCAAACAAAAACCGTAGTAGTGTGCCAGCTTGGGGCCTGCGGTATCCCAATAACAGGTGTATTCCGTGATGCTCTCGTAACGTGTTTTCTGGGCATCGGTCAAGCCTGCGTAAAACGCTTGCCGTGTTTTTTGTGCTGCCGCATATTCCGGAAGCTCCGCTGCGGCCTGTTCCTGCAGGTAAATTTCCGGCTCGGTATTCAGGAAATTGCCTGAAACCGGATTCAAATAATCATGCAGATTGGCTTGAATACCCAGATAAAAGGAGAAAAACAGCGTGGAGGCAATTTGTTGCCGAATCGCGTCCTTTTCTTCGGCTACAGCCGGTTCCCCCAGCTCGTTTTGCAGTGAGTCCATAGCCATAAGGTATTTTTGCTTGATTTCTGCAAAATCGGAAAGGTGGTTTTCCATCGTATGCAGAAGGGAGTCGTAAATCATTTGGTTGGCCAGTTCATCAAGTTTGGTTTGTAATGTAAGCATAATCATTGTCCTTTCTATAAGCATATAGCATTAAAACCATGCTATGCGCTTATCTTACAACATACATTATGCAAAACCGGTCGTTTTTTGTCGTAGAAATAAAAAAAGACACAAGACGTGTCTTTTTTATAGATTTTTTATGTACGCGTCCAAGATCTCGGTGGCGGTTTTCCGCTGCTGCGGCGTCAGATCCTTTAGTTTTTCAGTTATCTCGTCAAAAATGAAGACGCTTCCGGAGGTCAGATCGTCCCTTAAAATATAGTCCGCAGAGATTTGCAGGGTCTCGGTGATCTTAATAAAAGTATTCATACTGGGCATTTTCAATCCCCGTTCGATTTCCCCTAAGTAAACCTCACCAATCTCAGCCTGGGCGGCAAGAGCCTGCTGTGTATACCCCATTTTCAGCCGTGCCTCACGCAGCCGTTTTCCCAATGCTGTCTTGTCCATATGATATGCCTCCTTTTGGTTTTCCTTAATTATCTATGTAGGAAAACTGGGAATAAGTGACATTTTTTAAAGGAAAAGCGTATTGAAAAAATTGTAAAAATTTGGTAAAATATGATAAAAATCCTAAAAAGGAGGTGTTGGCAGGAATGGATGCGGAGTATAGAAAACAGATTGAAGCGTTGTATTTTGAATTATATGACAAAGCAATGGTTTATGCCCGCAGTGCTTTGGATAGTGAAGTGCTGGCCGAGGAGGCCGTTCAGGAAACGTTCCGTATTGCCTGCCAAAAGCCTCAAAGTGTATGCGGCAGTCCCAACCCACAAGGATGGATTATTCAAACACTGAAATATACGATCCGCAATATTCGCACCAACCAAGCCTCGACAAAGCGTATGCTGGAACGCTATATGCTTACGCAGGTTGATAACATTAGCATTTCGGATAATCAGATTAACATCAGTATTCTGTATGAGAATATTGCCGATTTGGAGGAATTCCAGCTCCTGAAAGAATTCGCTTTTGAGAAACAGTCGCATCAGGAAATGGCTGCAAAACGGGGCATCACCGTCAGTGCCTGCAGGAAACGTCTTCAACGGGCAAAGGAAACCTTGCATAGAAAACTAAAAAACAGCGTGTAAGCGATAAAATCAAAAAAATTTATGTCACCATATGATTGCTTGATAACATATATGTTATGAAAGGAGGACACAAGATGCCCAAAAAGAATGATCGCACAAAGCAGGACTATTCCAAGTATGCCGCGATGACTTCGGAAGAGCTTGCCCGGCTTTTGCGGTTAGACAGCGAAGCGCCTGAGGGTAATGAATTAGATATAGATACATTGCTCTATATCACAGGGGTATTGGCTGAGCGTGAGAAAACCAGTAATAACACCGGAAAAACAGCACAGGAAGCCTGGATGTCCTTTCAGCAGAATTATATGCCTGAGGAAGAGGAGCTGGCGGTTCCTGCAAAAGATACAAAACCTGTCAGAAGTCATCCTTGGGTCCGCCGGGGAATTGCGGCAGCAGCGGCAATTGTGTTGGTCGTGCTTGTTCCTCTGACAGCTAAGGCGTTGAATTGGGAAAAGATTTGGGACGCCGTGGCAATGTGGGCAAAGGAAACATTTTCCTTCGTTTGGGAAGGTCAGACAGACGTAGATAGTCCTGACACGAAAGAGCTGCGTCCATTTGATTCTTTACAAGGGAAAATGGATGAGATGGGTGATGACCCCAGCGTTGTGCCCACTTGGATTCCGGAGGGCTTTGTTTTGAAACGCATCGATATAGATGAAACACCAATGCAGCGAAGCTATATTGCGTTGTATAAAAACGGTGAACGAAGTATCAATATTTGTATTCGCTCTTTTGAGGGAACAGATCCGGAACGAATAGAAATCAACGAAGAATTACTTGAAATCTATAATTGTGAGGATACTGAATTTTATATCTTCTCGAATAATAAACGGCTTTGTGCTGTTTGGATACAAGATTCCTATGAATGTTATATATCCGGTGGGATAACGATTGAAGAAATAAAAGGAATGATCAATTCAATTCAGAAAGGATAAGGAGTTTCTGTGAATAATAAAAAATATTGTATCACTATGCGTATAGTGGCATTGGCGCTTGCGATGGTCATGATGCTGCCCATGCACATGCAGGCAGCAACGGCAAAGGTTGTCCAGCCCCGGGCCAGTGATTATTTGGATTCCTACAACGCCTATATCTACCCTGCGGCCAACGGAAAGATTCAGGCGTGGTTTACAGTCACTGGATGTGACTTTCAGGATTCCATTGGTGCCTTGCATATTACGATTTATGAATCTGCGGACAATACCAACTGGACATTGCGCAAGATATACCGTCATACCGACTATCCGCATTTGTTAAGCTATAATGACAACTATCACAGCGGTTATGTAGAGTACCAGGGTACACCTGGCAGATACTATAAGGCCTATGTCTGCATTTGGGGCGGCAGCGATGGCGATGGCGATACCCGCTATTTCTATACCAGCGCCAAAAAGGCAGTTCTAAACCCCAGTTAACCCGTGATCATAAAAATTCCCGGAGGAATTCTTCCCGAATTCCCCCGGGATTATTGTGTAGAGAAAACCACGCGTCAGACACATGGAAAAGCCTCCCAGTTGTGTCATTGCGAACCAGTGAATTGAGAAAACCTCCCAGTTGTGTCATTGCGAGCCAGTGCTCACACTGGCGTGGCAATCCGTCCTCCCCGTGTCATTGCGAGCCAGTAAATTGAGAAAACCTCCCAGTTGTGTCATTGCGAGCCAGTGCGCACACTGGCGTGGCAATCTCAAAATGCAAGGCAGCAAAATTCTGAACCCCAAAGGACCCGTGCCAGCCTGAAAAATGTTTATTTTAAAGTTCCCCGGATCCTTTGGTAAGCTGAATGAATAAAGCCTCCCTTTGAGATTGC
>JAFSET010000093.1 GCA_017435615.1 Oscillospiraceae bacterium
AGTATGACACTGACTTTATGCGAGACACGCGATCCTACGCCCAAAGAAGCTGAGGTATTCTCAGCAGATGAATATCCCTGGCACAACAAATACGAAATGAAAATAACAAAGGAACAGGCTGATGCTCCTCGCTGTGCTCGGCCACCTCCCCTACAGGGGAGGCGTGGGCGTGCTTTCGTTCATAGTGGTGTGAAAAATACGTGATGATTGCGAGCCAGTTCGCTTGCGTGGCGTGGCAATCCGTTCGCTAAAAGCAGGTTCACCTGTTTTTATAAACCGTGGATCAGGCAAAATGCCCCACCTCGGATACCTCCCCGTGTAAAAGAAAGAGGTACAAAAGAATATGCGGATGTGGTGGAATTGGTAGACTCGGTGGGGAGCGATGGGAGCGCCGCCGGTGGCGGAAGAAGCGACCTGAGCGAGTGGCAGCGGTCGACAGACGCAAGCCTGCTTCGCCAGGTGAAGCGGCTGTCGGGCACCGCAACAGGACGAAAAAGCAAAAAAGAATAGAATATGCGGATGTGGTGGAATTGGTAGACTCGGTGGATTTAGGTTCCTCTGGCATAGCCGTGCAGGTTCGAGTCCTGTCATCCGCACCAGTTTGGGTAGTCATAGCGGATTTGCTATGGCTACCTTTTCTTTTTAATTTGGGATAGACCCAGGGTTAATTATGCATACATATAAGAGGGAGGCACAGCCTCCCTCTTATCAATTCTATCATCTGCCTTATTGTCTTGCCCCCGCGGTCACGATACCGGATTTTTGGGGAAAGGCGGGATCACTACGGGTCATAGAAAGCAATCTGCAAGCTGCTCCTTCCGGATGATTCCGTCCGGCTTCCCATGCTTCCACAGTCTTGACCGACACGCCCATATATTTAGCGAACATGATCTGCGTTAAGCCTGTGCTATGTCGGATCGAGCGTATCTCGTCAGGCTTAAAGGTTTCAACAGGCTCAACCGTCAAAATTGTTGTTCTGGCTTTCAGATTTCCTTTTTCATATTCGATTGCCTGACCAAGACCGGTTTTGATATCATCAAAAAGGCTCATATTGCACCCTCCTCACTTTGCGTTTTCCTTTAGCTGCTCCTCAAGTGCGTGAATCATTTGCTTAATTTCGTTTCTTTCTGCGTCCGTCAGATTGTCTTTTTCATTCTTAGGATATGCTGTTATCAAAAATATTTTCTCATAAACCTCAAAATCGACATAGATTACACGAACACTGCCGCTTTTGCCTCGTTGCTCGAAAGCAAACCGCATTTTTCGCACGCCGCCGGTTCCGCGCATAACAGCACCGATTTTGGGGTCTGCCAGCAGTTCCTCCTGCAAACGTTTTAAGTCATCATCGTTCAGCCCCATATCTTTCCATCTGGAACGGAAAATCGGCAATTCAACAAATAGTCTTGTCATTCTGATTCTCCTATTTCTCTTTTGTACTCACATTATACCCTATTAAATAGGGTATGTCAAGAGGGTTCTAACTGTTTTGTTTGTTGTCCATTCAGGTGCGAATTGCATTAAAAATTAAAATGTACTGTTTGTTGACTGCAAAAACCGTTGGTATTACTCACTTTTTGCTTGAATCCTATAAAACAACTCGCACCATATCGAGTGTTCATAACGGAGTTTGCTGTTGTGGACACTCGATTTTTCTTGATTATTCCGCCCCTTTTGATATAATGAAAATGAAAGGAAGTGATTTCATGAGAAATAATCTGGTTAAGTCAGTATGTGTCATCATGTTGACAGTGCTTATAGTTTGCAGCGGGTGCACTGCGGCGTTACAAGAATTGGAAAATGCGGAAGTTCGCCAAATTTCTGAAAAAATGTTGGATGCCTTGATTGCAAATGACTTTCAAACCGCCTATTCGATGGTCAATAAGATCTGCACAGAGGAAGATTTCAAACCTGCGTTTGCGCAAATGCAGGAGCTTATTGGAAATGCAGATACCTACGAATTGAGCTTGCTGTCCATTTACACGAATGGCACTGTAACCAATGGGCAACAGATCCGTTCTGTCAGCTCGGTTTATGAAATGATGACCCAAAATGGCAGAATAATCATTAGCATCAGAGTGGATGACCAGGTTGGTTTAAATACGTTCTATTTAACTGCCTATGAACAAACAGATTATTATTTTACCGGAACACTGAATCATATGAAGGATGCCACTGGAGCACAGTGGGGCTTTCTGCTGCTCAATGTGATTGCGATCGGTTTCACTGTGTTTGCTCTTGTCGATTGCAGCCGACAGAAAATCAAGAAAAAGGCGCAGTGGATCCTGGTGCTGATCATAGGCTTTTTTTCCGTTGGTGCGACGATTTCCTCTACAGGCTTCAGGGTGAATTTTAATATCGGATGGCTCACTGCATATTCTGCTTTGATTCGATATGGCTCCGGAACTGTTATGCTCCGGCTTATGCTGCCGATAGGTACGATCATTTATTTTGCCAGACGGCATTCTCTGTTACAGGAAAGTATGCCGGCCATTGTCCCTTCCGAAAAAGAACCGGAGACTGTGGAGGAGGAAATCTCCTCAGAACAGCAGCCTGACCCGGTACAGATGGGCGATCAGACAGAGGCTGCGCCCGATCTTTACGAAAAGCAAGAATAAACGAAACTTGTCGATTGCAAAACTGTTGGCATTTCAGATGTGGTACAATCTAAAAAGCCCCCCTTTAAACAAGGGAGCCAAGGCGGCGTGAGCTGCTTTGTTAAATTGAGGCAGACGCTCTACACGTTTTGTTCCCGCAACGATATCGAAAAGTGAGGTATGCATATGCTTGGCAAACCGGAGCACGGGTGGACAGATTTCTCTTTGGGAGATAGCGTTTACAGTCTGAGCTATTTAACCAACATACCGTTGGATTGGCTGGAACGGGCAATTTTTGGATTGGAAACGCTGCAGCCCTTTGCGGTTTGCGGCAATTGCGAACCCGGGGAAATGGTTTGCACAGTGGATTTGCAGGAATGTCGCATCCGTTTTGAGGACGAAATACATAGAAAGGACGATGCCCTCCTTCAGATCGTCCCTGTTTCCATGCTGGATTTTTGCAGAATACTGTATGAGGATATTTCTTCGCATATAGATGACTGGACCCAATGGAACTGTTCATATCATATAACTAAAGAAGATATCCAGTCTCGATTGGACCGGCTGCAAATGCTGATCCGCATCAAAGAAAACTGTTTTGCATAGCGTTAAGCCGGTTATGAATATCTGCACTGAAAAAAGACCGTAATTGTGGCAGCACGATTACGGTCTTTTTGACGGGATCCGTTCCTTTGGACGAAACAGATCCCTCTTTTCCGGTCGGTGATCACGTTACGATGAAAACTGCTTCGCGTCCGGTGGGTTTTTTGTTGGGGAAACAGGCGAAAAGGTGAAGTTTTTCTTGATTTCCGGGGGACTGTGTGGTATATATAACACTGGAATACTATGAATGAGTATACACTTTTTAAAAAGGAGATAAGCATGAAGAAAGCAGGAAAGCTGATCCGGGTCCTTGCCTTTTTGGTAGGCTTGGTGCTGATCGTGTTGCTGATCGAGCCATTGTTCCGGGTGGGAGATGAGCGGATCAGTCAAACGACTCAGGGCTTTTATCAGGAAAAAAAGAATTCGCTGGACGCGGTGTATGTAGGCTCCAGCAACGTATACGCCTATTGGCAGGCACCTTTGGGCTTTCAGGAGTACGGCCTGGCTGTTTACAACTACTCTTTGCCCCAGATGCCCATCAACGCGTTCAAATATATGATCGAGGAATGTAGAAAGACCCAGCCGGATGCGCTGTATATTATGAATTTAAATGCCTTTAAGACAGAGATCATGGATGAGGCAACGATGCATTTCTCCCTGGACTGTATGCCATTCTCGTCAACAAAGGTCAAGCTGGTCAACGAGCTTGCCGGTCAGCTCGGCTACACCGGCCTGGATAAGCTGGAGTTCTATTTTCCGCTGCTGCGGTTCCATTCCGGCTGGAGTGATCTGGAAACGATCGACTTTACCAACTACTACAACGGCATGAAGGGCGCATCCCTGTATTCCACATTTTTGCAGACTGTAACAGATGTGACCGCCCTTCAGCGCGTAACAGACCGCCGGGCAGAGCTGACGGAAAAGCAGCTCACGGTGATCAACGATTTGATGCAGTACTGTCAGGCGGAAAATGTTAAGGTCCTGTTCGTGGCAGTGCCTCAGGCAATCAAAAATGAGCGCTCGGTCTGGGAGTTGAACGCGCTGTACGATATGGTACGGGAAAATGGCTTCGATGCTATCAATCTGCTGGACGGAAAGGCCGCCGGCATTGACTTCACAACCGATTATTACAATCAATCCCACTGCAATATCCACGGCTCTTTGAAGTACACCAGTTTCCTGGGCCAGTATCTGGTGGACAATTACGGCTTTGAGGACCACCGGGGTGACCCGGCCTATGATAGCTGGCAGAAGGCCAGTGAGCTGTACCGGCAGGAGATCAGCCCCTATACCCTGGATTTTGAGCGTCAGTACGCTCCCCGGGACTATTCCCTGCCGGCTTTGGACCTGAGCACCTCTGTGGTTACCGGTCAGAACATTACGCTCAAGTGGTCCCAGGTGGAAAATGCTGACGGCTATGCTGTCTACAGACGGATCCGGGATGCGCAGAAGAAGTGGTCCGAGTGGACGTTGGCGGCAACCTTGTACGGCCAGACCCTGGATTACACCGAATATGATCTGCTGCCCGGTACGACTTACAATTACACCGTGGTGCCCTACCGCACAGAAGGCGAAACCACCGTGTACGGTAAGATCAACCATACCGGTACCGTCCTGACCACCACCCTGAACGCCCCCAAGCTGGTGTCCCTGGAGGAAGGCGAAAACGGCATGACCCTGACCTGGGAGCCCAGAAGCGGTGCTATGGACTATATCGTCTACCGCGCCGTAAAGGGGGAAAGCTGGGAGCAGCTCGATACCGTGGATGGAACCTCCTACACAGACAGTGACTACCACGACCACCTTCCCTATGTGTACACGGTCCGGGGACGGGTGCTGAGCAACGGCCAGCCGGTAAACGGCCTGTACTCCAAGACGGGACTGCTGCGCTATGCAGACATTGAGGCCCCCACAGTGATCGCCCAGCGCACCACCGACGGTCAGCTTCAGCTAAGCTGGGAGCCTGTGACAGGCGCATCCCATTACTATGTATACAAGCTAACCGGACCGGAGCAGTGGGAACGGGTAGCCCGTACTTCCGCTTCCGCGGCAACCGCTTACACCGGTGCTATTGACAGCCAGGCCTATAAGGTCTGCGCCGTGATGGAGCAAGACCAGGAGATTTACGAATTCCCGTCTGAAATTGTAGAGGTCAAGGGGGGTGAACAGTAATATGGCATTTGTGACATTGGCGTTTATGCTGTTCGTCGCGGCGACGGCGGCCTGCTATTTTCTGTTCCCCTTAAAGCACCGGTGGATCGTGCTGCTGGTGGCCAGCTATATTTTCTTTTGGATCAACAGCCAGTGGCTGGTAGTGGTGATCTTTGCTGCTACCCTGATCACCTTCCTGATCGGCAGATGGATCACGGCCATCAACGAAAAATCCAAAAAGCAGCTTCAGGAGCGTGCGGAGGACCTGACACCTCAGCGGCGCAAGGCGATCAAGGCCGCTGCCAAGAAAAAGAGCAGAGCTGTGCTGGTGCTGGGTATCGTGCTGGTGCTCAGCTTCCTGCTGGTGCTGAAGTACTATAACTTCTTTGCGGATGTGTCCAACGGCTTATTAAAGTATTTGGGTGTGACTCTGCCCCACTACAGCTTTTTAATGCCCATTGGTATCTCCTTCTACACTTTGCAGGCCATTGCCTATATGACCGATGTGTACCGCAACAAATGCACAGCAGATACCAATCTTTTCAAGTTCATGCTGTTTATGTCCTTCTTCCCCCAGATCGTGCAGGGCCCCATTGCCCGTCACGGACAGCTTGCCCATCAGCTTTATGAGGGCCACCGGTTCGATTACGAACGGGCCACCTTCGGTGCGCAGCTTTTCCTGTGGGGCATGATGAAGAAGCTGATCATTGCCGACCGGATCGCCGTCGCGGTGAACACCGTTTTTGACAATTATCAGCAGTACACCGGCCTGATGGTGTTCTTTGCCGCTGCCTGCTACGGTATTCAGGTCTACACCGACTTCTCCGGCGGTATGGATATTGCCCGGGGCGCGGCCCAAATTATGGGCATAGACCTGGAGCTGAACTTCCGTCAGCCCTATTCTTCCCGGTCTATCGAGGAGTTCTGGCGCCGCTGGCATATTACCCTGGGCGCCTGGATGCGTGAATATATTTTCTATCCGCTGTCCCTTTCCAAGGGCTTCGGCAAGATGAGCAAATCCGCCAGAAAGATTTTTGGACAGTTCTTCGGCAAGCGTCTGCCGGCATTTTTGGCCATGTTCATTGTCTACTTCCTGGTAGGCATTTGGCACGGACCGGCCTGGAAGTACATTGCTTACGGCGTATGGAACGGTATGTTCATCGTCACCGGCATCCTGCTGGCGGAAACCTACGATAAAACAAGAGCGGTGCTGCGAATTGACGACAATGCCTTTGGCTGGCGGCTGTTCCAGATGCTCAGAACCTTTGTGATCGTGTCTTTGGGACGGTTCTTCCCCCGGGCAGAGAGCCTGACGGTAGCGCTGCGGATGTTCCAAAATATGACTGTGGACTTCTTTGACCTGTCCTTTATCGTGGACGGCAGACTGCAGGACCTGGGCCTGGATACCGCCAACTGGATCTTGCTGGCGGTGGCAGTTGTGGTGCTGCTGGTCGTGGATCAGATGCACGAGCGCGGCGTGGAAATTCGCAAGAGCATTGCCCGTCAGCACGTGATCTTCCGCTGGATCGTTTACTATGCGGCGATTTTGCTTGTGCTGATCTTCGGCATCTACGGACCGGGCTACGACAGCGCCAGCTTCATCTACGAGCAATTCTAAGGAGGAACTGTTATGTTTCAATCTGTAATCGAAGCCATTTTCCATTATGCGGAACACACGCCCCAGGCCCTGTGCGTGGCCGATGCCCAAAACGCCTATACCTATAGCCAAATGAAAAACGCCGCCATCGTGGCAGCGCTGCAAATGGAGGCCCTGGGTGTGGGAGCTGGGGACTGCGTAGTCGTAGAGTGCAGCCAAAACGCTGCCTACTGTGTGTGCCAGCAGGCCATTGCTCTGTTGGGAGCGGTGTTTGTCCCCTTTGACAAAAAATTTAGTGCCGAGCGTTTGGAGGAAATGATCGAGGAGACCAACGCCAAATGCCTGGCCGGCACCAATGAAAAGCGTTCCAGCCTGCCCTTCCTGCCCTTGCAGAAGATCGTTCCCGTGGACGAGGCCCCTGCCTGGGACCGTCCTCTGCCCACTGCCGATCAGCGCTCTGAGCTGCTGTATTCCACCGGTACCACCGGCAAGTCCAAGGGCATCGACCTGACCCACGGCAACAATGTGGCCATTGCCCAGAACGTGGCTGACGGCGTGGAAATGCCCCAGGGCAACGTGGAGCTGATCCCCGTGGCTATGAGCCACTCTCACGGCCTGCGGACCCTGTACGCAAACCTGGTCCGTGGCAATGCTGTGGTCATTGCCGGCGGTGTCACCTTCCTGGGCCCTCTGTTTAAGCTGATGGACCGGTACAACGTCAACGCTATGGACCTGGTTCCCAGTGCCTGGCGTGTGATCCGGGATATGGGTGGAGAAAAGCTGAAAGAGTATCAGGACAAGATCGGCTATGTGGAGCTGGGCTCCGCCCCCCTGACCGAGGAGGACAAGATCTCTCTGCGGCAGCTTCTGCCCAAGTCCCGTCTGTACAACTTCTACGGCTCCACAGAAAGCGGCCGTACCTGTACCTATAACTTTGCAAAGCATGTTGGCCTGTCCGCTTGTATCGGCAAGCCGGTGTGCAACGCCACCGTGCTGGTGGTGGACCGGGATCGGAAGGTTATGGAGCACTCCTCCCGGGAGCAGACAGGCTTTTTGGCCTTCTCCGGACCTATGAATATGACCGGCTACTGGAAAAATCAGGAGCTGACCGATTCCATTATGGAAAACGGTATCATCTACACCAAGGATGTGGGCTATGTGGATGAAGAGGGCTGGGTGTATATGCTGGGCCGTGAGGACGATGTGATCAACTACGGCGGCGTGAAGATCAGCCCTGAGGAGATCGAGGACGCTGCCGGTATGTGCCCCGGCGTGGCAGATTGCTGCTGCGTGGGAAAGCCTGACCCGGTAAGCGGACAGGCTCCCTGGCTGTATGTGCAGGCTGCCGAAGGCGTGGAGCTGACCGCCGCGGAGGTGGGCGCGTTCCTGCTGAAGAACATCGACCGGGATAAGCTGCCCAAGCAGGTTGTGGTGATCGACCAGATCCCCCGTACCTTTAACGGTAAGCTGCTGCGCAGAGAATTGCGTGACCGTCAGGATTGATCCTGTAAAGAATAACAACACTATGAAAGAAGGAACAAAAACATGGAAAAAATGATGGAAATTTTGAAGGGCGTTCGCTCCGATGTGGATTTTGAAAACGAAACTGCCCTGATCGATGACGGCGTCCTGGACTCCTTTGACATTATCTCCATTGTCAGCGAGTTCAACGAGGCATTTGACATCGAGATCAATGTGGACGAGCTGGAGCCCTATAACTTCAACACCGTCAGCGCAATGTATGAGCTGATCGAAAAGCTGCAGAACGAGGGCTAATACGGAATAACAAATGGGCGTTGCAAAAGCTTTGCAGCGCCCATTTTCCATTTACACCGTTAAATTCTTATTTTTCGAGCAGATTGCCCTGACGGGCAATGGCATTTTTCAAATGCCGAGGAAACGGATTGCCACGCCAGTGTGCGCACTGGCTCGCAATGACAAATCGGTGGGCTTCTTCTGTTTCGTTAAACAGGAAAAACGCTGATGCGTAACATTTTTTCTGCTTTTACAGCAAAACAAAAACCTAA
>JAFSET010000013.1 GCA_017435615.1 Oscillospiraceae bacterium
CCGTTTCTATATGTAAACTTTGGGTTGCGTTACTCAAATTTAATACATTATATCATAAAAATGTGACTTTTTCTATCAACATGAAATTAGCGGCAAGGATTTCTCCCTGCCGCCGTGCTTCAGTTAGGTGTAAATTATATCGTGGTTTACAATTTACGTGGCTCTGCTATGGATAATAATTGCACACGAAATAATAATGATAATAAACATAATAGCAGACAATGAAAACCATTATCTGCTATTGCAGATAAACTGTATTAAGCTGGTTTTATTCCCACTCGATGGTGCCGGGGCCTTTCGGCGTGAGATCATACAGCACCCGGTTAATGCCCTCGACTTCCGATGTGATCCGGTTGACGATCTTATGCAGAATTGCATAGGGAATTTCTTCAATGGTGGCGGTCATGGCATCCTTGGTATTGACCGCGCGGATAATGGCAGGCCAGCCTTCATAGCGGCTTCCATCCTTGACGCCTACACTCTTGATATCCGGCACGGCAATGAAGTACTGCCAGACGGTTTCTGCCAGGCCGTTCCTTTCAAACTCCTCGCGCAAGATCGCATCGGCTTCCCGCAGGGCGTGCAGACGGTCACGGGTGATGGCACCCAGGCAGCGCACACCCAGTCCCGGACCGGGGAAGGGCTGGCGGTAGACCATACCGTGAGGCAGGCCCAATGCCTCGCCCACCACTCGGACCTCATCCTTATACAAAAGCCGTACCGGCTCGATCAGCTTGAAATTCAAGTCCTCCGGCAGACCTCCCACATTATGGTGTGCCTTGACTCCCTTGGACTCCAAAATATCCGGGTAAATGGTACCCTGAGCCAAAAAGTCGATATCCTCCAGCTTGGCTGCTTCCTCGGCGAACACATTGATAAACTCACCGCCGATGATCTTACGCTTTGTCTCCGGATCAGAAACTCCGGAAAGCTTATTCAAAAACCGGTCCGTGGCATCTACATAGATCAGGTTGGCGTCCAGCTCCTTGCCGAACACCTCCACCACCTGCTCGCTTTCGCCCTTACGCATCAGGCCGTGGTTTACATGAACGCACACAAGCTGCTTGCCGATGGCCTTGATCAGCAGAGCGGCCACCACAGAGGAGTCCACACCGCCGGACAGCGCCAGCAGCACCTTTTTCGCACCAACCTGTTGGCGAATATCCTCTACCTGCTGGGTAATAAAGCTTTCTGCCTGGGCCACAGTGGTGATCCGGGTCATTGATTCGGGACGAATATCACAATTCATAGCTGTTCCTCCGTGAATATTTATTGCGCCTTTTTATTATACACGCCGATGGACGGATATGCAATAGCAACATCTTTACAAAAGCTTTATACTTTTCCTATGGAAAATATGGTAAATCCGCAGTATAATGGATGCATACGATCACAGACGGAGGGATACTATGCGCATACAGTTTATCGGTGCCGCTCATGAGGTAACAGGGAGCTGCACCCTTTTAGAAGTAAGTGGACATCGGTATTTGGTGGATTGCGGTACTGAGCAGGGCAAGGATATTTTTAAAAATGTGCCGCTGCCGGTGCCGGCCAATACCATTGAAGCGGTCTTTTTGACCCACGCTCACATTGATCACTCCGGCATGCTGCCCAAGCTGTGCAAGGACGGCTTCAGCGGTCCCATTTATGCCACCGAGGCCACCTGCGCCTTATGTGATATTATGCTCCGGGACTGCGCCCACATTCAGGAATCGGAAGCGCAGTGGCGCAGCCGAAAGGCCGCCCGTGCCGGCGAGCCTCCGGTCCAGCCGGTGTATACGCTGGCCGATGCCCAAACCGCCATCCATTTGATGCGGCCCTGTAAATACGCGGAGCGGCTGCGTGTGGCGGAGCACGTAGAGCTGCGGATGACGGACATGGGACATTTGCTGGGCTCCTGTGCCATTGAATTATGGCTTACGGAGAACGGTGTCACCAAAAAGCTGGTCTTCAGCGGTGATGTAGGCAACACCAACCAGCCGCTTCTGAACGATCCCAAGCCGGTAGCAGATGCGGACTATCTGGTCATCGAATCCACCTACGGCAACCGACTCCACCAGGGTCCCCGGAACGATGTGACCGCTGAGCTTGCCCAAATTTTTCAACGCACCTTTGACCGGGGTGGCAATGTTGTCATTCCATCCTTTGCGGTCGGCAGAACACAGGAAATGCTCTACGCCATCCGGGAGATCAAGCAGAAGGGGCTTGTGAAGGGCCACGACCGTTTCCCGGTGTATGTGGACTCCCCGTTGGCAGTAGAGGCCACCGGCATTTTTCTGCAAAGCCACGAAAGCAATTTTGACCCGGAAACCCTGGCAGTGCTGGCCCAGGGGGTGGATCCCATCTGGTCTGAGGGACTGACCCTGTCCGTCACCACCCAGGACTCTCAGCTTATTAACGAGATCAAGCAGCCAAAAGTGATCCTGTCTGCCAGCGGTATGTGCGAGGCAGGCCGAATTCGTCACCATTTAAAGCACAATCTGTGGCGGCCGGAGAGCACGGTGCTGTTTGTCGGCTATCAGGCGGAAGGTTCCCTGGGCCGCAGCCTGCAGGACGGCGCAAAAAAGGTGCGGATCTTCCGGGAGGACATCACCGTCCGGGCGGAGATCGCTACTTTGCGCGGCACCTCCGGTCACGCCGACAAGCAAGGTCTGTTGAACTGGCTGGAAAAATTTCGCTCAAAACCCGGCACCGTCTTTGTCAATCACGGCGAAAGCGAAAGCTGCGAAGACTTCCGGCAAACCTTGGAAGCCATGGGGTATCGGGCCTTTGCCCCCTACTCCGGCACAGAGTTTGACCTGCTGACCGGAACCGTGACGGTGTCCACCGAAGGCGTACCCATAGAGCGCACCGCTTTGCATAAAGGCTCTCAGCGAGAAAGACGCATCTTTGACGAGCTGGTGGCGGCGGCTGAAGCATTGCTGGCCCTGGCAAAAACACGTACCGGATGCACCAACAAGGACAACGCCCGGCTGACCGATCAGATCCGCAGTCTGATCAATAAGTGGAAGTAACGGCCGGAAATACCCCATCGCCGAAGGCCTTGCCTCTGTCGAACCGGTGTCAACGCCGGTTCGCGATCCGTTTTTCAGGAAAATCTACGGTTTGACAGAACGGTATCATAATGGTAAAATTATAGCATCAACTTTTTGGAGGCATTTATGAGCTATGTGCTGATGGTGATCTTGGCGGCCGGGATCGTAGCTGCGGACCAGATCACAAAATTTTTAACTGTGGCCCACATCCCCCTTCACGGAACCGTGGAGGTTTTGCCGGGGATCGTCCGGCTGACCTATGTGCAGAACGATGGCGCGGCCTTTTCCATGTTTGAGGGGCAGCAGTGGCTGTTTGCCCTGATCTTTGTGGCCTTTGCCGCTGCGATTATTTGGGAATTCTCCAAAAAGCGGCTGCCTTTTACCACCTTTGACCGCTTTTGCATCGTAGCGGTGTTTGCCGGTGGCCTGGGCAATATGATCGACCGGCTGCGGATGGGCTATGTGGTGGATATGATCGCCACGGAATTTATCAATTTCCCGGTGTTCAACGTGGCAGACTGCTTCATCACCTGCGGCTGCATCATTCTGCTGGTCCACCTGATCTTCTTCAATAAAGACTTCTGGAAGGAAGATAAATCATGATCTTTACCGCCGATACCGCCGAGGAACGGCTGGATGCTTTCCTGCCCCGGGTCCTGGAGGGCCTTACCCGGTCTGCGGCCCAAAGACTGATCCAGGAGAATTGTATCACCGTCAACGGCAAGGCCTGCAAGAAAAATGACCGGCTGAAGGAGGGTGACCAGATCCGGGTGGAGATCCCGGAGGCCCAGCCGGTGGATATTCCGGCCAAGGACATTCCCCTGCAGATCGTCTATGAGGACGAGGATGTGCTGGTGGTCAACAAGCCCAAGGGCCTGGTGGTCCACCCGGCAGCCGGTCACCAGGACGACACTTTGGTCAACGGCCTTTTGTTTGCCCGGGGGAACAGCCTGTCCGGGATCAACGGTGAGCTGCGGCCCGGCATCGTCCACCGTATCGATAAAGATACCTCCGGTCTGCTGGCAGTGGCGAAAAATGACCTGGCCCATACGGTGCTGGCCTCTCAGCTCAAGGATCACTCCATGGCCCGGACCTACGAGGCTGTGGTCTGCGGCAATTTCAAGGAGGACAGCGGCACGGTGGATGCCCCCATTGGCCGCCATCCCACGGACCGGAAAAGGATGTGCGTCACCGCCCGGAACGGAAAGGAAGCGGTGACCCATTGGGAGGTAGTCCGCCGCTACCGTGGCTACACCCATATCCGCTGCCGCCTGGAAACCGGCAGGACCCATCAGATCCGGGTCCATATGGCCCACATCGGCCATCCCATTTTGGGGGATACGGTCTACGGACGGAAAAAGCCGGAGCTGGGCCAGGACAGTCAGTGCCTCCACGCCGGGGTGCTGTGCTTTGCCCACCCCCGGGACGGAAGGCCGGTCGTGGTCTGCGCCGACCTGCCGGAATACTTTCAAAACGTCTTAGCCAAACTGGACCGGATGAACTGAATTCCGATTTATCGAGCCGATTGCCCTAACGGGCAATGGCATTCTTTGAATGCCGGGGAAACGGATTGCCACGCCAGTGTGCGCACTGGCTCGCAATGACAAGTCGGTAGGTTTCTCCCGTTTCGTTAAACAGGAAAAACGCTGACGCGTAACATTTTTTTCTCCTTTTGCAGCAAAACAAAAACCTAAAGCGGTGTCACTGGTGTGGCAATCCGTTCTCTTGCAATGCGCAGCATTGCGCCGCCCACAGGGCGGCAATTCGATATTCTCAACAGTTCGATAAACTGAAATTTAAAGGTGGTGGGAAATATGGTGATCGGCAGTGGGGTGATCGGGCCGGAGGGTGCGCATACCGCAGGACGGCAGCTCCTTTCCAAGCTGTATCAGGCCCATTACGGCGGCGAAATGCCACAGATTTCCCTGATGCGCCGGGGAAAGCCTTATTTTGAAAACAGTCCGGTCCATTTTTCCATATCCCATACCCCCCGTCACGTGTTTTGCGTTCTGTCGGACCGCCCGGTGGGCGTCGACGCGGAGGAACAGGACCGGCAGGTAAAGGATAGCCTGGCAGAAAGAATTTTATCTGACGCAGAATATGCCCGGTATGGACAGGCCGCCGACAAACACGCTGCCCTGCTGCGGCTGTGGGTCTTGAAGGAGGCTGCGGCAAAAATGACCGGTGAAGGTCTGCGTGGCTTTCCCAACACCACGGATTTTGACCCAGATGACAGCCGCATCCGTATTATGGACGGCTGCTTTGTTGCTGTTATAGAAGGAGAAATATAACGATGCTGTTTGACACACACGCCCATTTGAATGACCCGGTTTTTGATCAGGACCGGGATGCGCTGATCGCAGGCCTGCCGGAGCAGGGGGTGGGCCTGGTGATGAACCCGGGCTGTAGCTACGAAAATTCCCTGCAGGCCATTGAGATCGCGGAGAAGTACCCCTTTGTCTACGCCGCAGTGGGCACCCATCCGGACACTGCCCAGGAGGTCAACGAAGAGCTGATCGACCGCTACCGCAAGCTGTGCCGTCACGAAAAGGTAAAGGCCATCGGTGAGATCGGTGTGGACTATTACTATGAGACCATTCCCCGGCAGATCCAGCTTCAGGCCTTTCGCCTGCAAATGGAGCTGGCCCGGGAAACCGGCCTGCCGGTGATCATTCACGAACGGGACGCCCACGATGACGGTATGCGGATGGTGAAGGAATTTCCGGACGTGACCGGCGTATTTCACTGCTATTCCGGCTCTGCGGAGATGGCCCGGCAGCTTGTGAATATGGGCTGGTACATCGGCTTTACCGGGGTGCTGACCTTTAAAAATGCCCGGAAAGCGGTGGAAACTGCCCAATCCATTCCGTTGGACCGGATCGTGCTGGAAACAGACTGTCCCTTTATGGCTCCGGAGCCCTTCCGGGGCAAACGAAACCACCCCGGCTACCTGTACCGGATGGCGGAGAGATTGGCGGAGCTTCGTGGACTTTCTGTAGAGGAAATCCAGGAGATAACCACCCAAAACGGGAAAAAACTGTACAATATTTAATGAATTCAATTCCGAGGGGAGGTTCCTTATGCAGTCCTGCGCAAGGAACCTCCCCCTGTGTTTGTCTGATCTATAGAAAAAAACTATAGATAAAAGATGGAAAACTTATTGGTTTTTTATTATAATGTTGTATAATCCTATAGGTCCTGGGAAATGATCCCAAAATGCTTGCCTGCAGCGGCTTTTTCGGCTGAAAAAAGATTGCGTTTGCCGCGAAACTGTGTTATGATATAAGATGGTAAAAACGGGCAAGAAACAAGGAGCAATTTATGGAATTTAAGTATCGCGGTTTATCCGCAACGCTGGACCGCCACACTGTCACCGACGCAGAGGTAGACACCCATATACAGCGGCTGCTGCAGCAAAATCCCCGTGTGGCTGAGGTCACCGACCGTCCTGCGGCGCAGGGTGACGAGGTGATCCTGGATTACGCCGGATTTTGTGACGGCGTACAGTTCCCCGGCGGCACCGGTGAAAATCAGGCCCTGGTGCTGGGCAGCGGCATGTTTATCCCCGGCTTTGAAGAACAGCTCATCGACAAGGTCCCCGGCGAGGAAGTAACCGTCAAGGTCACCTTTCCCAAGGAGTATCACGCCGAAGAGTTAGCCGGTAAGGACGCGGAATTCCGCTGCGTGATCAAGTCCATCCGGATCAAAGATCCCTATGAGCTGGACGACACCTTTGCCAAAGAAGTAGGCGGCTGTGAGAATTTGCAGCAGATGCGGCAGAAGCTGCAGGAGAGCCTGCAGGCTTACACCGACGAGCGTGGCGAAATGGATCTGCAGGACCGGCTTTTGCAGCAGGCCTCGGAAACCCTGGACTTTACCTGTCCCCAGGAAAAGCTGGACGACGCGGTAAACGAGCAGATGAAGACCTTTGAGGCGCAGCTCACCCGGCAGGGCCTTTCTCTGGAAATGTACTGTTCCTTTATGAACACCACCCAGCAGGAGCTGCTGGAAGAAATGGTTCCCTCCGCGAAGACTGCTTTGCGCAGACAGGCTGCCATCGACCGGATCGTGGAGCTGGAAAAGCTGGAAGCCACAGACGAGGAGATCGGTCAGGCAATCGCACTGGTTGCCCGGCAGAACGATATGACCGTGGAACAGCTCAAACCTTATTACAATGAGGATTTCCGTCAGGCGATCATCAAAAGTGTACTCACCGGCAAAGTTATGGCTCTCATCCGGGAGCACGCAACTGTGACGGTTGTATCATAAACATACATTTTATTTTATAGGAGGAATACATACTATGGCAATCGTTTTTGACGAAAATGGCAAGTACGTGGACGAAAAGGGTCTGGTCAAGCTGGATCCCACCAAGTTCGCTGACTGGCAAATCGCTGAGGAAGCAGAAAAGACTCTGCCCTCCGTGAACTACTTCCGCGAGAAGCTGGGCCTGCTGGAGGACGAGATCATCCCCTACGGCAAGACCCCCAAGATCGACTTCATCAAGGTTATGAACCGTCTGAAGGATAAGCCCGACGGCAAGTTCATCGAAGTCACCGCTGTTACCCCCACTCCCTTCGGCGAAGGCAAGTCCACTGTTTCTCTGGGTCTGATTGAAGGCCTGGGCTATATCGGCAAGAACGCCGGCGGCGCTCTGCGTCAGCCCTCCGGCGGCCCCACTATGAACGTTAAGGGTACTGCAGCCGGCGGCGGTAACGCTCTGCTGATGCCCATGACCGAGTTTTCCCTGGGCCTGACCGGTGATATCAACGACATTATGAACGCTCACAACCTGGCTATGGTCGCCCTGACTGCCCGTATGCAGCACGAGCGTAACAACAACGACGAGTGGCTGGCAAAGAAGGGCCTGAAGCGTCTGGACATCGACCCCAAGCGTGTGGAGATGGGCTGGATCATCGACTTCTGCGCACAGAGCCTTCGTAACATCATCATCGGCATCGGCGGCCGTCTGGACGGCTTCATGATGGAGAGCAAGTTCGGCATCGCTGTCGGTTCC
>JAFSET010000094.1 GCA_017435615.1 Oscillospiraceae bacterium
TTATAAATTACTATGATTGCCGGGGGCAATCATACCTCAGTTAAAATCACTGGTGTGGCAATCCGTTCTCTTGCAATGCGCAGCATTGCGCCGCCCGTAGGGCGGCAATTTGATACCAACAACAGCTCGATAAACTGAAATTTACGGACTGGCGGTTTGCTGGGTAAAAAAATTTGCGGCACACTTCGCTTTTGAAGTGTGCCGCAAGAACTTTTATGAAATTACACCAGGGCAGCGGTGATGATGGCCATCTTGTAGACCTCGTCGGCGTTACAGCCGCGGGACAGGTCATTGATGGGGGCTGCCAGGCCCTGCAGGATGGGACCGTAGGCTTCGTAGCCGCCCAGACGCTGGGCGATCTTGTAGCCGATGTTACCGGCCTCGATGCAGGGGAAGATGAAGGTGTTGGCATAGCCTGCCACAGCAGAGCCGGGGAACTTCAGCTGACCGACCTCAGGAGCCACAGCGGCGTCGAACTGCATTTCGCCGTCGATGGCCAGCTCCGGGTCCATCTCCTTGGCAACAGCGGTGGCGTCGTGGCTGAGCTTGACAGTGCCGCCCTTGCCGGAGCCGTTGGTGGAGAAGCTGAGCATGGCAACCTTGGGGTCGATGCCGAAGACCTTGGCGGTCTTGGCGGTCTCAATGGCGACCTCGGCCAGCTTGCGTGCGGCGGAAACGGTCACATTGCCTTCCTTGTCCACGCTGTCCTCATAGCTCAGGTTGATGGCGCAGTCGCCCATGGCGATCTTCTCGTCACCCCGGACCATGATGAAGCAGGAGGAAACCAGGTTGGCACCCTTCTTGGTCTTGACCAGCTGCAGAGCGGGACGGACGGTATCGGCGGTGGAGTAGGTTGCGCCGCCCAGCAGGGAGTCAGCATAGCCCATCTTCACCAGCATGGTGCCGAAGTAGTTGCCCTTGCTCAGGGCAGCACGGCAATCCTCGGCGGACATCTTGCCCTTACGCAGCTCTACCATCTTTTCCACCATGGCGTCCATGCCCTCGTAGGTAGCCGGATCCAGGATCTCTACGCCTTCAATGTTGAAGCCGCCCTTTGCTGCGTTGGCCTTTACTTCCTCAACATTACCTACCAGGATGGGGGTCAGGAAGCCGCCCTCTACCAAACGGGCAGTGGCCTCCAGAATTCTGGCATCATGGCCTTCGGTGAATACGATCTTCCGGGGATTGGCCTTCAGGGTCTCAATCATTGCGTTAAACATTCAATTTTCCTCCAAACATTTGGGCTTTGCCCATATTTTAACAGTTTAATTATACAGCACAATTTCCCGGGGCGCAACTGTTTTCCGAATTATTTTTACAGATGTCCTGGCCTTTCGGCATTTACATTTGCCGGGACAGGTGTTATAATGGGTGTAATTAAAATGGGTGAGGTGGTGCTTTTTGGCACGGATCTTTCAATATATCAAACAAACTGTCCGCAATGCAGACCTGGTGCTGCTTTTGCTGTGCGTGATTGCCACAGCCTTTGGCTGCCTGGTGATTTCCAGCGCAACCAATGCGGAGGGCTCCATCCGTTATGTGCTGGTGCAGATCGTGGCGGCACTGATCGGTGTATTTCTGTTTTTTATCGTTTCGTCGGTGGACGTGGACTTTTTCTCCGAGCACAGAAGCTGGCTGGTGGCCTTTAACTGCTTCCTGCTGCTGCTTCTGATCCCCTTCGGCACCGATAACGCCACCGGCAACAAAAGCTGGCTGGAGCTGCCGCTGATGCCGGTGCAGATACAGCCCGCGGAGATCTGCAAGATCGCCTTTGTGCTGGTGCTGGCCTCAGTGATGGCGTCCCATCAAAATAAGCCCTCCGGCTTCCGGGCTGTGACCCATCTGGGCTTCCACGTGCTTTTGATCCTGGGCCTGAATATGATCCTTTCCAGGGACCTGGGTGTTACCCTGATCTTCGTGTTTATTTTCATTGGTATGGCCTTTGCCGGCGGCATCAGCCTGATCTGGTTTTTGGTGGGCATTGGCGGCCTTGCGGCGGCAGCACCCTTTTTGTGGGGCATTTTGGACGAATATCAGAAAAACCGTATTCTGATCCTGTTTGACGAGTCCATCGATCCGCTGGGTATCGACGAACGCTATCACACCATGCGAAGCATCAAATCCCTGACCGGTGGCGGTCTGACCGGACAGGGCCTGTTCCAGGGCAACCGCACCCAGGCACTGGGCGCGCTGTATGCCCAGCATACCGACTACATTTTTTCCGCCATTGGCGAAGAATTGGGCTACATCGGCTGCGTGTTCACGGTGCTGCTGCTGGTGGCGATCATTGCGCGCTGTATTTGGGTGGGCATCCGCAGCGGTGACTATATGCGCCGGCTGATCTGCTTTGGCGTTGCCTCGGCCCTGATCTTCCAGGTGATCAGCAATGTGGGCATGTGTATCGGCTTGACACCGGTTATCGGCCTGACCCTGCCCTTTATCAGCTACGGCGGCTCCTCCCTGATCTCCATGTTTGCTATGATGGGCCTGGTTTCCGGCGTGTTTGCCCGTCCGGCACCCACCAGTCATGAGCGGTATATCCGTCCGCCTTACAATTCCTATTAAAGGAGAGAAGTGCCTATGCAGATGTCAAAACCTCTGCGGATCCCCGGGGCTGCCGACCTGATCCGGCACATCTTCCTGGCGTGGCTGATCGCCGCTGCTACCGAAGCCTTGCTGCTGTCCTCTCAAATGCGGGATCTGTCCCAGCTAACCGGCCTTGGGGCAATGTCCTTTCCCCGGCTGCTGCTGGTGACTGCCGGTATCACCGGACTTTTGTCTGCTGCCGGTCTGTTCTTCCCCATTGGCGTTTACGAACGATGGGGAATTGTGGCGGCGTTCTGTCTTTTGGCTGTGGTGTCCCTGACAGCGTCCTTTAGCTGGGCGTTTTTGGGGATCTGCGCTTTGGTAACCGCAATTTTGGTGGTCTACGCCCTGTGGGGCCGGGATGACAAAGCCGCCCCCATCGTAAGCACCAAAAAGGTCCATTGGGGCTTTTGGGTGGGTGCGGCACTGCTGGCGGCCGCCTTTTTTGCCGCTGTGTGCGCCTGGACCGTAGGCCGCTACAACAGCTACTCCACTCCCAACTTTGACTTTGGCATTTTCTGCCAAATGTTCCACAACATGAAGGAAACGGGCCTACCCATGACCACGGTGGAACGGGACGGTTTACTTTCCCACTTTGCGGTCCATGTTTCCCCCATCTATTATTTGATGCTGCCGTTCTACTGGCTGTTTCCCACACCGCAGACCCTGCAGGTCCTGCAGGCAGCCATACTGGCCTCGGCGGTGATCCCCCTGTGGCTCATTGGCAAGCAGCACGGCCTGTCTGGCCCGGTGCGTATGTTGCTGTGCGCTCTTGTGCTGGTTTTGCCCACCACAGCCGGTGGCACCTCCTATGATCTGCACGAAAACTGCTTTTTGCTGCCCCTGATCCTGTGGCTGCTGTATGCCATCGACCGGCGCAGCACCTGGCTGACCGCCCTTTTTGGGGTGCTGACCCTGTGTGTGAAAGAGGACGCGGCGGTATATGTGGCCATTGCGGCGATTTACTTGCTGCTCAGGGCCCTGCTTGGCGGCAAGGAGCACCGGTGCCGGGGTCTGATCACCGGCGGCGCTCTGCTGGCAGGCGCAGTGGTTTGGTTTTTGCTGGTAACCGGGTATTTGGCCACCCACGGCGACGGCGTGATGACCTCCCGGTATCAAAACTTTATGTACGACGGCTCCAACTCCCTGATCACCGTGATCAAGGCCGTGCTGCTCTCCCCCATGAAGATGCTCTTTGAGTGCGTGGACGGGGAAAAAAAGCTGCTTTATATCCTGCGGACCATGGTGCCCCTGATGGCTCTGCCGCTGCTGACCCGGAAATATGAGCGGTATGTGCTGGTTATTCCCTACGTGCTGCTGAATTTAATGTCCGACTACCAGTATCAGCACGATATCTTTTTCCAGTACGGCTTCGGTTCCTCCGCCTTTTTGATCTATTTAACGGCTGTGAATTTGGCGGACTTCGGAAAGGAGCTGCCAAGACTTGCAGCCGGCGCGGTGGCTGTGGCGGTGAGCTTTGGCTTTTTCAGCCACCTGATCACCCCCAAGATCACCTACTATTCGGAGCTTTACAGCAAACACGCAGCGTACTACGACGGCGTGACCCAGTCCCTGGCTACCATCCCGGAGGGAGCATCCGTAACGGCCCATACCTTCTACATTCCCCGTTTGTACCAACGTTCCGTGCTTTATGAGCTGCGCTACTGCAGCCGGGAAAATCTGCTGGATACGGAGTATGTGGTGCTGAAGAACAGCTACGAGGCGGATTTTAAAAACTATGCCACGGATGCGCAAAAAACCAACGGCTATGAGAATTTGATCGAGCTGCTGTCCGGAAACGGCTATGTGCTGATCCATTCCAACGGCTCTCTGGAAATTTATAAACAATACTGAGGCTTATCGGTTTGTCCAAATGGTCTTGAACAGCGCGGCGGACATGGGGGCCAGGATCATGCCCGGAATTCCCCACAGCCGAAAGCCGATATAAAAGGCTGCCAGGGAGGCCAGGGGATCCAGTCCCAGTGACCGGGCCACAAGCCGTGGCTCCAAAATGCTGCGCATCAGCCAGGCTGCACCAAAGGTCAGCAGCAGGCCGCCGCCGCGCAGGACCTGTCCCTGCAAAAAGCACACCACGGACCAGGGCACCAGGACTGTGCCTACCCCCAGCACCGGCACCGCGTCCACCAGCGCGATCAGCGCGGCCCAGGCCGGTCCGTATGGAATTCCCAATAACAAAAAACCCACACTGACGATGGCCCAGGTGACGCAGATCAACCGAAACTGCGCCCTGAGCCATTTTGTTAAGGTTTTGCGGATCCGGCGAAGGCCGGGCAGCACACGGTCATTCCAGTTTTGGGGAAGGCGGTTTCGCAGCCAAAGCCGCAGCCGGGGCAGCCGGCAGGAGATCAAAAAGCTTGCCAGCACGCCGGTGCCTACCGTCAGCGCGCCGTTGGACAGGCTGCTCAGCAGGTTTGCCGCCACCGATGGCAGGCGGTCTGTCACCTGTCCGATCAGAGCCGTTCCGTTTTGGAAGGTGTTGAGCACTGTCTGCACCAGCATGGGCCGCAGATTGTCCGGGGCTTTGTCTGCCAGGGTAAGCAGCCAGTCCTCTAAAACGGTCAGGCCGTTGCCCACGGTTTTTCCCACCTCCGGGGCCATTTTCGCCGCCTGCATCAGCTCCCGCATGGCAATGGCACCCAGCACAGACACCAGGGCAGCCAGAAGCAGCAGGGTCAGGCTGACGCAAAAACCGGAGGCTGCCAGCCGGGGCCATTTGCATTTGCTTTGCAGCAGCCTTGCGCCCGGCTCCGCCATCAGCGCAATGGCTGTGCCGATCAGAAAGGGGACAGCCACCGGAAGCAGATACCGCAGGCCGATCCACAGCAGCAGTCCCGCACCGACGCAGCGCAGGAGCTTTTGACCAAGGTCTGAGAACATAATCCGCTCCTTTCAATGTTTTTGACTCTTGCATTTTTAAAATAGTATGCTACAATTGTATTGGGCAATACGGCGCTTTGCCGTAAAAAGATTGCGTAATAAAAAACTGTATCAGGAGGTCAACTATGGCATCGGATCCAAAATACTACATTGTGGAAGCCTCCGCCTTACCGGAAATTTTTCTGAAGGTGGCCGAGACAAAGAAATTGCTGTCCACCGGACAGGCGTCTACCGTCAATGAAGCGACGCAGCTCACCGGCATCAGCCGCAGTGCCTTCTATAAATATCGGGATGCCGTGCTCCCCTTCCAGAATATGATGACCGGACGGATCATTACCTTCCAGTTGCTGCTCCACGATGCCCCGGGCATCCTGTCCAGCATCCTGATGCTGTTTGCGGAGTATAACGCCAACATCATCACCATTAACTCCATCGTTCCCACCAACGGCTGCGCGGTTGTGACCATTTCCGCCGAGACCATGGAGCTGACGGTCCAGTTGGAAGAGCTGCTGCAAAATATGCGCAACAACAAAAATGTCATCAAGGCCGAAATCCTGGCCGGTTAAGAATTTCATATCCGGGGCGTGTTGCAAATTGCCGCAACACGCCCTCTTATTATGTTTTTTACGCCACGGCGTAAGCCTGCCCCTGCGGTAAGTTGCTAAATCTCAGTTGGCACCATAAACAAATCAAGTTTCCTTTTGAGATTGCCACGCCGCCTTACGGCGGCTCGCAATGACACCGCTTTAGGTTTTTGTTTTACGCAGCGCTTCTGCAATACGCAAAAACTACGCCGTCCGCAGAACGGCAGATTCATCTTGCCAACAGCTCGATAAAAAGCATAGACAGGACCCGGCGGTTTTATACCTGACAACAGAAAATCCTTCACCCGGGGGCAGGACTTTGCATAGGATGCTTCGGAGGTGGTCGGCAATGCTGATCGTACAAAAATACGGCGGTTCTTCCTTAGCCAACGCTTCTTTGATCTGTGCTGCCGCCCGCCGGGTCACCGGCCTGGCACGGCAGGGGGCGCAGGTGGTCGTGGTGGTCTCCGCCCAGGGGGACACCACCGATGAGCTGCTGGAAAAGGCAGGCTTTGTCAATGAAGCAGGCTCTGCCAGGGAAATGGATATGTATCTGAGCTGCGGAGAGCAGCTTTCAGCCGCGCTGCTGGCTATGGCCATCGGTGGGCAAAGCTGGCCGGCAGTGAGCCTGACAGGCTGGCAGGCCGGGATCGAAACGGACAGCACCCATCAAAATGCCCGTATTTTAGGCCTGTGCAACGGACGGATCCGGCAGGAGCTGGAGCAGGGCAGGATCGTGGTAGTGACCGGCTTTCAGGGGGTAAACGGCAAGGGGGATATTACCACCCTGGGACGGGGTGGCTCCGACACCACGGCGGTGGCCCTTGCGGCCTTTTTAAAGGCAGACCTTTGTCAGATATTCACGGATGTGGATGGAGTCTACGACCGGGATCCCCGGCGGTACCCGGACGCGGTCCGGTTTTCCAGGATCAGCTATGACAACATGCTCCGGCTGATCCAAGACGGCGCCCAGGTGCTGCATGACCGCAGTGTGGAGCTGGCCCGGGACTATCAAATCCCGGTGGAGGTCCTCTCTGCCTTTACCGGCCTTCCCGGCACCGTTGTCGGCCCGTAAATCGGAATTTGATGCTGTGGGGAGACATAAACGAAGGGGGCGCTGCGGAAAATGCAGCGCCCTTGTTGCGTTGGAAAGGATTATGGATTGACTTTGTACGTAGATTGTCGTAGAATATGAAGAAAAAAGGAGGAAATATCTATGAGCGAAAAGTTAGAGCGAAAATATGGTCTTTTTACCGCGATTTGTATGGTGGTCGGTATTGTTATCGGCTCCGGTGTGTTTTTTAAGGCCCAAACCATTTTGCAGAAAACCGGCGGTGATATGCCTATGGGTATCCTGGCGTGGATCATTGGCGGCGTCATTATGCTGGTAAATCTGCTGACATTTTCCTTTATGGGTCAAAAATATGAACGGGTCAACGGCCTGGTGGACTATGCTGAGGCCACAGTAGGTCCCCGTTACGGCTACTATATGGGCTGGTTTACTGCCAATATTTATTTCCCTGGTATGACCTCTGTGCTGGCGTGGGTCTCCGCGATGTATACCATGATATTTTTGACTTCTGCCTTCCCCGGTTTGGAGCTGGCAGGCGCGGTGGACTCCGGCCCTCATACCATAGCGCTGACACTGTTCTATCTGTGTATGGCATACGGCATGAATACACTTTCTCCCAAGCTGGCAGGCAAATTCCAAACCAGTACCACCGTGATCAAGATGATCCCCCTGGCATTGATGGCGGTGATCGGTCTGATCGTCGGTATCGTCAGCGGAACGCTGCAGGAAAACTTCGTTAGTCCTGCTGTAACAGCAACGCAGATCGCCGGAAATCCTCTGTTTGCGTCCGTGTGCGCCACCGCCTTTGCTTATGAAGGCTGGATCATTGCTACCTCCATCAATGCGGAGATCAAGGACTCCAAGAAAAATTTGCCGAAGGCGCTGATCATCGGCGGCATCATCATTGCGGCAATTTACATTTTCTATTATATCGGCGTTGCCGGCGGCGCTACCAATCAGGAGCTGATCGATCAGGGCGCTACCGTGGCATTTACCAATATTTTCGGCAATGTTGTGGGCAACATTCTGAACTTGTTTGTGGTGATCTCCTGCCTGGGTACGACCAACGGTCTGATGCTGGGGTGCACCCGGTGCATGTACGCTTTGGCTGCCCGTAAAGAGGGTCCTGCGCCGGAGGTATACGGCCATTTGGACCCCAAGACCAATATGCCTGCCAATTCCGGCATCTATGCGCTGATGGTAACGGCAGCATGGTTTCTGTACTACTATCTGACCAATATCGCAAAGGTATGGACTGGACCGTTCGTGTTTGATTCCTCGGAACTGCCGATCATTACCATCTATTTGATGTACCTGCCTATTTTGATCCAGTGGATGCGCAAAGAGAAGGACCAGCCAGTGCTGCGCCGGTTTGTGCTGCCGATCCTGGCGTTGTGCGGCAGTGTGTTTATGGTGGTGGCCTGTATCATCGGCCACGGCATTGGCTGCTTGTGGTATCTGATCGTGTTTGCGGTGATCATGCTCATCGGCGCCCTGGTAGACCGGAAAAACAGGAAATCATGACAACCACCGGTCGGTGGTACACACCAGGCCCCCTTGTGCAAAGGGAGATAAGCTTGTTAACTAAGCGACATTGCCGTACCCCGGCTGTCTGAAACGCAAAAATAGCACAAAATCTGCGTGTTTTTCGCAAATTTTGTGCTATTTTTCTGTGCCTCTGCAAAATCATTTTTCAGACACCCTTATTTTATTGCTGGCCTTGATACAGAAGACGACAAAACCTTCCCAATGCCACGGTCCCTATTTCTTG
Organism: Oscillospiraceae bacterium; assembly: GCA_017435615.1. Lineage (GTDB taxonomy): Bacteria > Bacillota > Clostridia > Oscillospirales > Oscillospiraceae > Faecousia. The sequence continues at coordinate 8,912 of JAFSET010000094.1, forward strand.
GGGTATGGTTTTTTGACGTTCGTTCTGCCAAGCAGGTAGTCCACGCTAACGCCGTAATAATCGGCCAGCTTTTCGGCATATTCCAATGGCAACGTGCGTTCTTCCCGTTCGTACTTGGAATATAACGACTGGTCGCACATTAAATATTCTGAGACCTGTTTTTGTGTTAGATCATTGTCCTCTCGCAAATCCCGAATTCTCAAATACATGTTACATCACCCATATAAGCATATAACAGGACATATCGTCCTATTGACATTTAGGACAATTTGTCCTAAAATAGCCGTAGCGCAAGCAGCGTATAATGTGAAAAGGGTGAGTTTTATGGATACATTTATCTGCGATTACCGGTGCAGAACCGTTGGCGAAGGTATTACCAAATATGATATCTCCGATGATTGGTGTGCAGAATTTGATGCCTATGACGGTGCATATCCCATTGTTTGCATACAGGTAGATCAAATTCGAGAGGCTCCTGCCGTTATGAGTATCAGGCTCAGGATTGTGGAAAATGAGGATGAGGAATACGCAGGATGTATGGTTTTTACAGACCGAAAGGTCATTGTGTTCAAAATCGATTATATGCGCGACTTGACAAAGGCATTGGAAACGGCAATGAATTAAGAATTTCTTCTGAACAATCGGATACAGAACGGTTTTTGTTGCAGCAGGACAGGTGACGGATTTGGTAAATTCCAGTTTATCGAGCTGTTTGAACTTTGCGGAAACCTACCGTTTTGTCATTGCGAGCCAGTGCGAACACTGGCGTGGCAATCTCAAAATGCAAGGGTGGACATTTGGTAACCCAAAGGACCCGTTCCAACCTAAAAAATTATTATTATTTATTATTTCAGGCCCCAAATATTCTTTGGCACTATAAACGAATAAAGTGTCCCTTTGAGATTGCCACGCCGCCATGGCGGCTCGCAATGACACCGCTTTAGGTTTTTGTTTTGCTACAAAAGGAGAAAAATTTTACGCATCAGCGTTTTTCCTGTTTAACGAAACGGTAGAAACCCACCGATTTGTCATTGCGAGCCAGTGCTCACACTGGCGTGGCAATCCGTTTCCCCGGTATTCGAAGAATGTCATTGCCCGTCAGGGCAATCTGCTCGACAAACTGAAATTTTCACTTAAGTTGACAGCATTTCCCCTCATGGCCATGCGCTCAGGCAATTTATTCTTATATTGCAAATAAAGAAACCCCTGTGGGATGATCCCACAGGGGTTTAAAGCATTACACAATAAGGGAGAAAATCAATAGAACTTTCTCTTGTTCTTACGGGCAGCTTCAGACTTCTGCTTACGCTTCAGGCTGGGGCTGACATAATGCTCGCGCTTTCTATACTCAGCGATCACGCCCTCCTTGGCACAGTAACGCTTGAAACGGCGCAGTGCGCTTTCCAGAGATTCGTTCTCCTTGACGCGAATTTCAGACATTGTTTTCCCTCCCTCCGATGGCATCCGGCTACATCCAGGATGCGTTCAGGGCCTGCAATCAGGCTATGCTATTATAAGACGGTTTTTTGGAAATGTCAAGCAGGAATTCTTTTTTTCGTGGTTTTATTTCACGATCAGGTTTACCAGCTTGTTTTTCACCACGATGGTTTTGAAAATGCTGCCGCCGTTTTTCTCCAGGAACCGGGCAATTTTTTCATCTGCCAGCACGTTGCTGATCACCTGGTCATTGTCAAGGTCTGCATCCATCTCGACGGTGCCGCGCATCTTGCCGTTGACCTGCACAGCGATGGTGACCTGGGTATCCTTGCACTTTTCTTCGCTGTAGGTGGGCCAGCTTTCGTAGGCAATGGTGTTTTCGTGGCCCAAAAGCTGCCACAGTTCCTCGCCCACATGGGGGGTGATGCAGCTAAGCATCTTGATGAAGCCCTCAGCGTATTCTCTGGGGCAGGAGCCCACCTTGTAGACCTCGTTGACAAAGACCATCATCTGGGCAATGGCGGTATTGAAGCCTAAGGACTCAAAGTCGGAGGTGACCTTCTTCACGGTCTGGTGGTAGATCTTGGTCAGCTTGCCGTCGTCACCGTCGGTGAGGTTGGCAGGCTCACTGAAGAAATTCCATACACGGTTGATAAACTTCCGGGCGCCGGCCACGGCGGTGGTGCTCCAGGGCTTGGAGACCTCCAGCGGGCCCATAAACATCTCATAAAGCCGCAGGGTATCGGCACCGTGCTCCCGGACCACATCACTGGGGTTGACCACGAATTCCGGGAAACGCTTGCCCATCTTGATGCCGTTTTCGCCCAGGATCATACCCTGGTGCACCAGCTTCTTGAAGGGCTCCTTCACCGGGGACAGGCCGTTGTCATACAGGAACCGGTTCCAAATTCTCGAATACATCAGGTGACCTACCGCGTGCTCCGGGCCGCCCACATACAGATCCACCGGCAGCCAGTGCTTCAAAAGCTCCGGATCGCAGAAAGCGTTCTCGTTGTTGGGATCGATGTAGCGCATATAGTACCAGGAAGAGCCGGCAGAACCGGGCATTGTGGAGGTTTCCCGGATGCCCTTGACACCGTTTTGGTCATACTGCTTCCAATCGGCTGCGTTTTCCAGGGGTGCCTGACCGTTGCGGCCCTTGTAGTCATCCAGCACCGGCAGCACCAGCGGCAGCTCCGCATCCGGCAGGAATACGGTCTGTCCGTCGTCGGTATACACACAGGGAACGGGCTCGCCCCAGTATCTCTGACGGGCGAAGATCCACTCCCGGAAGTGGTAGTTGATCTTTCTTCTGGCAACGCCCAGCTTTTCCAGCTTGCAGGTGATGGCCTCCTTGGCCTCCTCCACCGTCAGGCCGGTGAACTCCTCGGAGTTCATGAGCTTGCAGCCCTTGCCCAAATAATCCTGCTTTTCAAAGGCACATTCGGATACATCCCGGCCTTCAATGACCTGGATCATGGGAATGTTGTGGACCTGTGCGTATTCAAAGTCACGCTGATCGTGGCTGGGAACGGCCATAACCGCGCCGGTGCCGTAGCTTGCCAGCACGAAGTCACCGATAAACACCGGCACTTCCTTGCCGTTGACCGGGTTGATGGCGTAAACGCCCTTCAACGGACAGCCGGACTTGGTCTTGTTCAGCTCGGTACGGTCCATATCGCTCTTTTTGATGGACTCGTTGATGTAGGCTTGCACTTCTTCTTTGTTCTGCACCCGGTCCATCAGGCCCTGTACGGTCTTGCCGTCGGGGGCCAGCACCATAAAGGTGATGCCATAGATGGTCTCGATACAGGTGGTATAGATGGAGAATTCGCCGCCGCCTACCAGCTTGAAGTCCACCTCCACGCCGGTGGACTTGCCGATCCAGTTGCGCTGGATCTCCTTGGTGGACTCGGGCCAGTCGATCTCCTCCAGGCCCTCCAGCAGCTTTTCCGCAAAGGCCGGCTGATCGATGACCCACTGCATCATATTCTTCTTGACCACCGGGTAGCCGCCCCGTTCGGACTTGCCGTCGATGACCTCGTCATTGGACAAAACAGTGCCCAGCTCCTCGCACCAGTTCACCGGCATTTCAATGCGCTTGGCGTAACCGGCCTCATAGAGCTTCTTGAAAATCCACTGGGTCCACTTGTAGAAGCCGGGGTCGGAGGTGGCAATCATTTTGGACCAGTCGTAGTCAAAGCCCAGCTCCCGGAGCTGCTTGGAGAAGGTTTTGATATTCTCCTGGGTAAAGCCGTTGGGATGGTTGCCGGTGCTGACGGCGTACTGCTCCGCCGGCAGGCCAAAGGAGTCGTAGCCCATAGGGTGCAGCACATTGTAGCCCTGCATCCGCTTCATACGGGAAACGATATCCGTGGCGGTGTAGCCCTCGGGGTGGCCTGCGTGCAGACCGACACCGGAGGGGTAGGGGAACATATCCAAAACATAGTACTTCGGCTTGGAAAAGTCCCACACATCGGTGTGGAAGGTGTTGTGCTCCTGCCAATATGCTTGCCATTTCTGCTCAATGGCACTGTGATCATAATGCATCTTCCGGTCCCTCTTTCACTCTTCGATGATGATGGAGCTGATGTCCACCTGCTCCGCGTCAGCCCAGAGCCGTTCCAGGCTGTAGAATTCTCTTGCCTCCTGGGTAAACACGTGGACCACAATGGAGCCGTAGTCCAGCAGCTCCCAGGAATTGCCCCGGTGGCCCTCACGGCCCAAAAGCTTTTCGCCCAACTGCTCTAAGGTGTATTCGGCGTGGTCGCACAGGGTTTTGACGTGGGTGTTGGAGGTGCCGGTGCAGATCAGGAAGTAATCCGCCAGGCTGGAGACCTGGTCGATCTTCAAAAGCCGGATATCCATACCCTTTTTGCTGTCTAAGGCCTTGGTTACCTCATAGGCCACTTCTTTTGCGCTTAACATCTATTTCATTCCTTCTTTCAGGTTATTTTCGCTGCTGTTCCAGGAAGCGAAGTGCCTCCCGGGAGTTTTCGGAGATCTGTCTGCCCTGGCTTTCCAGCATTTGTAGGGTCATGCGCAGACCGTGCTCCAGCGCCTTGTCCAAATCGGTGAAGGCCAGTTTTCGCAATTGCGCTACACCCTCAAAATCCCGGTTCGGCTCCATATAGTCTGCCACATAAATGATCTTTTCCAGGGTGTTCATATTGGCCTTGCCGGTGGTGTGACTTTCGATGGCGGAAACCACAGCCGGGTTCTCACCGAAAATGCGATGGGCCACCAGGCTGCCGGTCAGGGCGTGGAGGGTTTTGGGATTTTGCCGGGAAAAGTCGTCTAAGGTTATACCATATTCCCGGCACAGTGTCAACTGAAATGGGCCGTCCAGGGCCTTGGTGATATCGTGAAGTAAGCCTGCGCGCCGGGCGTCCACCGGATCTGCGCCGTAAAGTCTGGCCAGCTCTACAGCGGTGTGGCTGCAGCCTAACACGTGGCGGACCCGGTTTTCCTTTAGTAGACCGGTGACCACCGTTTCCAGTTCCGCTACAGGCAGGTTTTGATAGTTTTCAAGGGTGCCGTAAAGGCCGTTGGCCTGGATATACTCTGCCACTGCCGGGTGGAGGAAGGGGCCGGCACACCGGAAAATAAGCATCCGCCGCAGGTCCGTGGAGGACACCTCCGTCACCGGGTTTTCCACCAAATATATTTTGGCCCCCTGTTCCTCAAAAAATCGCTTTTTTTCCAGGATGGCGGCCTGTTCCCTGGGTTCACCCCGGTAAAAGACAGCCAAAGATGCCTGATGCAAAATACGCTCCGGGTTTTTCCAGGTGTCAAAGCTTAAAAACATATCCGTGCCCATAAACAGCAAAAGCTCTGCCTGGGGGTGCTGCTGATGAAGACTTTCCACCGTTTGCCAGGTGTAGCTCACATCACCGCGGCGCAGCTCCAGATCGGATACTTCGATCCCGGGAGAATTTGCAAAGGCCAGCTTAAGCATTTCCAGCCGCTGCTGGCCGCTGGCAGAGCCCTTGGGCAGCTGCTTATGGGGAGAGATACAGGAGGGAATGACCAACAGACGGCTGAGCCCCAGGGCGGAAACGGCATACTCCGCCGCCCGGATATGGCCCATATGAGGGGGATTGAAGGTCCCGCCGTAAATACCGATGCGTTCCATAGTCTTCCTCCTTTTTTAATGCGAAATGACCGGTTCTTCTTCAGGCAGTGTCATCAACCGTTAAACAAAAATTTCAGTTTATAGAGCAGTTGTCGATTTGCGAAAACCTACCGATGTGTCATTGCGAGCCGCCGAAACGGCGGCGTGGCAATCTCAAAGGGAAACTTTATTTGTTTATGGTGCCAAAGAATATTGGGAACCGTAAATAGTAAATAATCATTCTTTTTAGGCCGGAACCTGTCCTTTGGGCCGCAAAATTGTACATCCTTGCATTTTGAGATTGCCACGCCAGTGTGAGCACTGGCTCGCAAGGACACATCTCTGGAAGGTTTTCTCGTACATCTAACGGCTCGATAAACACTTGTTTTTTTCGTAGTGGGGGATCAGTCGTCGCTGCGAAGCTGCCGTTCCCGGGCTTTTTCGATGGCCTTGTCAATGGCCTGCTGGCGGAAATAGGCGTTGCGCTGCTCCCGGACGGCCTTTGCCGCCTGACGGCGTGCCTGCGCACCCTTACGCACCGGGTTGACCTTGGTGTCCTTGCGCTTGGCCCGGCCGGTCTGATTGCGCTGCTGCTGCAGCTTCTCCGAGAAGCGGTAGATCACAAATTTCGTGCCGATCACCGCCACGCCTTCTGCGCCGGTGGCCTGACACAGCTCGTCACAAACCTCCCGGGGGGACAGCATCGCGCCCTCCAGGACCTTGCCCTTGATCAGCTCCCGGGTGGTGAGCTGGTTGTCTGTTTCCGCGATCAGGGCATCGGTAATGCCGCCCTTGCCCACCATCAGGGTGGTGTCTAAGGTGGTGGCCTGAGACCGCAGCTCTGCGCGTTCTTTACTTGTTAGCATAGCCTGCCTCCAATAATTTTGAATGAAACAGCTTCAGTGCCTGCGCCCGGTGGGAAACACGGTTCTTTTCCTCAGGGGGGAGCTGGGCAAAGCTGCAAGATAGCGGCGGATAGTAGAAGATCGGGTCGTAGCCAAAGCCGCTGCTGCCCACCGGCTGGCGCAAAATGGTGCCGTGGACCTCGCCCCGGGCCTGGATACAGCCGCCGTCCGGGGTTACCAGGGTGATCACACAGACGAATTTGCCTTGCCGCCGGTCGTCGGGGACCTGCTCCATATTGCGAAGCAGAAGCAGAAGCCGTCCCCAGTCGTCCAGGGTATCGTCAAAGCCGTAGCGTGCCGAATAAATTCCCGGCTCGCCGTTGAGGGCATCCACCGCGATGCCGGAATCGTCGGCCAGGGCAGGAAGTCCGCTGGCTTCCATCACAGCCTTGGCCTTGATATAGGAATTTTCCTCAAAGGTGCTGCCGGTTTCTTCCACATCCAGGTCGATCCCCAATTGGGACTGCAGCACCAGTTCAATACCGAATTGCTCGGTAATTTTGCTGATCTCCTTCAGCTTGTGGGGGTTCTTGCTTGCCAGTACGATCTTCATTGCAGCAACGCCTCCACAAAGGGCTGTGCCTCGAAGGGCATCAGATCGTCAGCCTGCTCGCCCACACCCACGAATTTCACGGGGATCTGCAGCGCGTCTGCCACGGCGATCACAATGCCGCCCTTGGCGGTGCCGTCCAGCTTGGTCAGGGCCACGGCGGTCACGCCGGCAATTTCCTTAAACTGCTTTGCCTGCACCAGGCCGTTCTGTCCGGTGGTGCCGTCCAAAACCAGCAGCACCTCTCGGGCCGCCTCCGGCAGCTCCCGTTCTACGATGCGGCTGATCTTGCCCAGCTCGTTCATCAAATTCTGTTTGTTGTGCAGACGGCCGGCGGTGTCGATGAGGATCACGTCGACGTTTCTGGCCTTGGCGGCCCGGATGCCGTCAAAGACCACGGAGGCCGGGTCTGCACCCTCGTTTTGGCGGACAATGTCTGCCCCGGAGCGGCCTGCCCAGATCTCCAACTGATCCGCGGCGGCGGCACGGAAGGTGTCCGCTGCCACCATCAGCACCGATTTGCCTTCCTTTACCAGCCGGGTGGCGATCTTGCCAATGGTGGTGGTCTTGCCCACACCGTTGACACCGATCACCAGCACCACTGCCGGCTTGGTGGACAAATTCAAGGCGGTGTCACCCTGGCTGAGCATATCCACCAAAATTTGCTTCAGGGCGGTCTTGGCTTCTTCTGTGGTCTTCATATGCTCCTGCTTCACCTTTTCACGCAGAAGCTTTGCTGCCTTGACGGAGGTGTCCACGCCTAAGTCAGCCAAAATCAGGCTTTCCTCCAGCTCGTCATAAAAATCGTCGTCGATCTCGGAAAGTGTGAACACGTTTTCCAAGGTGCTGCTCAGGGCGTCCCTGGTTTTGGCCAGGCCCTGTTTGATCTTATCAAAAAAACCCATAGTGTCTCCTTAATCGTTATTCTGCAATACCCAACTGCTCTTCCATCTGCTGCAGGTCCAGCCGCAGCAGCTTGGAAATGCCCTGCTCCTGCATGGTCACACCGTAGAGCACATCGGAGGCCTCCATGGTGCCGCGGCGGTGGGTGATGACGATGAACTGCGTCTTTTGGCTTAAGTTCCGCAGGTAGGAAGCGAAGCGTTCCACGTTCCGGTCGTCCAGTGCCGCGTCGATCTCGTCCAGCATACAGAAGGGGGTGGGACGGACCTTCAAAATGGCGAAATACAGGGCAATGGCCACAAAGGCCTTTTCACCGCCGGACAGCAGGGTAATGGTCTTGACCTGCTTTCCGGGAGGCTGCACCCGGATCTCAATGCCGCAGGTCAGCGGCTGCTCCGGATCCTCCAAAATGAGCTGGCCCCTGCCACCGCCGAACATCTCCTGGAAGGTCTGACCGAAGAATTCGTCGATCTTCTTGAACTCGGTGACGAAAATTGCCGTCATCTCCTGGGTGATCTCCCGGATGATGTTTTCCAGCTCCTTCTTGGAGTTGAGCACATCGTCCCGTTGACCGGTCAGGTATGTATAACGCTCATTGACACGGACGTATTCCTCAATGGCACCTAAGTTGGGGGTGCCCAAATTGCCGATGGCACGCTTCAGTTCGCCGATGCGCCGGGTGCCGGCGGCAACGGACTCGATATGGCCGCGCTTTTCCTGGGCAGTGCCAGGGGTCAGGCCGTAGGTCTCCCACAGCCGGTCGATGGTGTTGCGTTCCTCGATGGCGGTGGTTTCCTTTTTGTTTTCCAGCAGGGCGCAGGCACTTTCCATTTTCAGGATGTCCTTGTTCTTCTCCTGGATCTGCTGCTCGGTTTTGGATTTTTCCGCTTCCGTGCCGGCATACTGGCTCAGGGCCTCGTTCATGCTGCCCCGGACCTGCTGGGTCTTTTCGTCGTTGTCCTGCTGCCGCAGCTTAAGCTGGCGAATTTCTTCCTCCAGCCGCTGGCTGTCCAGCCGGATCAGCTCAATATCCTGCAGCTTCTTCTCCCGGTCACCTTCGGCGGCAGACTGAAGCACACGCAGGTCTGCGATGTGGGCCTGAGCGGTGTTGCGCTCGGCTTCCAGGGCCGCAACCTCGGTGCGGATAGCGGCAATGCTGTCGGTGATTCTGGCCACCTGCTCCTGGGCGTCGATCTGACTGCCCTCCAGCAGGCTGATATTTTGCCGGGTTTGGGTGAGCTGGCTGGTAAACAGCTTGATCTGCGCCCGGACGGCGGCAAGCTGCTCGTTGTCCATTTGCCGACGGCGCTCCAAAGAATCCATCTCCTGACGGGCGGCGTCGTAGGCATCGGTCAGGGCCTGCAGCCAGATCTCGTGCTGCTTGACCTGACCGTCTGCGGTCAAGGCGGTCTTTTCCTGCTCCGCAAGCTGCTCCTTGGCAGCGGTAAGCTGGAATTCCACCTGATCGGCGGCCCGGCGGGCCTCCGTATATTCTTCCTCTGACTTTTGCAGCTTTTCCGTCAGCTCCTGCTCCTGGGCGTTGAGCTTAGACAGCTCGTTGGCACGGCTGAGGATGCCGGCCTCCCGGCTGACAGAGCCGCCGGTCATCGAACCGCCGGCGTTCAGCACCTGACCGTCCAGTGTGACGATCTTAAAGCGGTTTGCATATTTTTTCGCCATGGAAATGGCCTGATCGATGGTTTCGGTAATGACGATGCGGCCCAGCAGGTTTTCCATAACGGCGGTATACTGGGGATCGTAGGATACAAGCTTCGAGGCAATGCCCACAAAGCCGGCGCAGTTTTCCAGGCCCTTTTCCTCCAGGGTACGGCCCCGGATGGCGGAAAGGGGAAGGAAGGTGGCACGGCCACCGCCGGTACGCTTTAAGAAGGAAATGGCGGCCTTGCCGTCCTGCTCGCTGCCCACCACGATCTGCTGCATGGCACCGCCCAAAGCGATCTCCACGGCAACGGTGTATTCATCCTCGGTGCGGATAAGCTGGGAAATAGGTCCGTGGATGCCGGGCAGACTGCCCCGTTTGGCCTCCTGCATCACCATCCGGACGGACTTCTGATAGCCTTCAAAGTCCTGCTCCATAGCCTTAAAGACCCGGACCTTGGCTTTCACGCCGTCCAGGGTGCTGCGAAGCGCTTGCAGCTTGTCCCCCAGCTCCTGAGCACGCTTGGACCGGGTGGTCTGCCGCAGGGTGTAGCCTGCAATGGCGTTGCTGAGAACGGTCACTTCCTCGTTGGCCTTTTTCAGCTCCTGACGGGCCTGGTCCAAAGCGAGCTCGGCATCGTCGATGCGCTGCTGGCCGGAGGAAAGGTCGTTTTGCAGGATCTCCTGCCGGGAGCTGCTCTCCTGCATAGCCGCTTCCATACCACGCAGGTCCGCCTCCCGGGAGGCTAAGTCCGCGGTGAGCTGGACCTCGTTGGAACGAAGCTGCATAAACTGCCGGGTCAGACCCTGGGCATCGGCGGTCATGGCTGTAAGCTGCTGCTGCATGGCCTGCTCCTGGGCGGCCTTGGTTTCCAGATCCTGATGGATCTGCTCGATCCGGTCCTGGGCCTGCTCCATTTGGGCGGCAATGCCGGTGGAGCGGTCCTGCTGACCCTGCATATCCTGCTGATTGCGGCGGATATTTTCCTCGTTGTTGCGGATGCCTGCCTCCAAAACGGCAATTTGGCCGTCGATCTGCTGATGGGCACCTTCCAGCATGCTCACCTGCACCCGGAGGTTTTCCACCTCCTCGTTGTGCGTCCTGAGCTGCTGGGTCAGCCGCTCGGTGGCGGCATACAGGTTTTCCAGGTCGTCGTGGGCCTGCTGACGGACAAAGCTGGCGGAAACAAAGTCTTCCTCAGCCTTTTTGGCATCCTGGGACAGCTTTTCCAGCCGGTCCATCCAAACCGCAACCTCTACGCCCTGCAGCTCTTCCTTCAGGGTCAGGTACTTTTTGGCCTTTTCCGACTGGATGCGCAAAGGCTCCAATTGCAGCTCCAGCTCGGAGACCTTGTCACCGATGCGAAGCAGGTTGTCCTCTGTGTGGCCCAGCTTCCGTTCCGTTTCTTCCTTGCGGTGACGGTATTTGGAGATACCGGCTGCCTCTTCGAAGATCTCACGGCGGTCTGCGCTTTTCAAAGAGAGGATCTCGTCAATACGGCCCTGGCCGATATTGGAGTAGCCCTCCCGGCCCAGGCCGGTGTCCATAAACATTTCGTGAATGTCACGCAGACGGGCGGACTGGCGGTTAATATAGTATTCACTGTCACCGCTGCGATAATACCGCCGGGTGACCATGACCTCGTCAGCATCGTAGCTGAGGGCCCGGTCGGTGTTGTCTAAGGTCAGGGTGGCCTCCGCGAAGCCCACCGCGACACGCTTCTGGGTGCCGCCAAAGATCACGTCCTCCATCTTGGCGCCACGAAGGGTCTTGGTGCTTTGCTCACCCATGACCCACAAAATGGCGTCGGAAATGTTGGATTTACCGGAGCCGTTGGGTCCGACGATGGCGGTAATATCATCGCCAAAGCGGATCAGCGTCTTATCGGGGAAGGACTTAAAGCCCTGTACTTCCAAGCTTTTTAAATACACCTTATCATCCTCGCAAAATGTAAAAATCAATCAGCTTATTATATCCCAAAATCCCCCAAAATGCAAGGCTTTCTTTTGCTGTTCCCCGGCAGGATATGTTTCTTTTTTTACACCGGTTTTCACCCCACCGCAGAAAGCACAAATTTCAGTTTATCGAGCAGATTGCCCTGACGGGCAATGGCATTTTTCAAATGCCGGGGAAACGGATTGCCACGCCAGTGTGCGCACTGGCTCGCAATGACAAGTCGGTAGGTTTCTACCGTTTCGTTAAACAGGAAAAACGCTGATGCGTAACATTTTTCTCCTTTTGCAGCAAAACAAAAACCTAAAGCGGTGTCATTGCGAGCCGCCGAACGGCGGCGTGGCAATCTCAAAGGGAAACTTTATTCATTTATGGTGTCAAAGGATATTAGGGACCTAAAATAATAAATAATCATTATTTTCAGGCCGAAACGGGTCCTTTGGGTTATCCAACGTACACCCTTGTATTTTGAGATTGCCACGCCAGTGTGAGCACTGGCTCGCAATGACACATTGGTAGGTTGTCGCAAAATTCGAACGGCTCGATAAACTGGAATTTGGCGCAAAAAAGGAACGGCGGGGGAGCCGTTCCTTGATTTGGTGGTTACAGACTGGCGAAAATGGCGGCGGTCCGGGCGGCCAGGGCAGCGTTGTGATAGACAAGCCGGATGTTGGAGGCCAGGGAATTGCCGCCGGTCAGCTCCGCCACACGGGCCAGCAGGAAGGGGGTGGTATCCTTGCCGTGGATGCCCTTTTCATTACATTCGGCAATGGCCCGGTCAATGGCGGCGTTGATCACATCCAAAGGCATGGCGTATTCCTCCGGGATGGGATTGGTTACCAGCATACCGGAGCCAAGGCCCAGCTCGTTTTGTGCCCGGAAGGCTTGTGCCAGCTCCTGCTCGGTGTCGATGCGGTAGTCCACGGAAAAGCCGGAGCTGCGGGTATAGAAGGCCGGCAGCTCCTGGGTGCCGAAGCCGATCACCGGCACGCCCTTGGTTTCCAGGTATTCCAGGGTCAGGCCCAGGTCCAAAATGGATTTGGCACCGGCGCAGACTACCATCACCGGCGTCCGGCCCAGCTCCTCCAGGTCTGCGGAAATATCCATGGTGGTCTCCGCACCCCGGTGGACACCGCCGATGCCGCCGGTGGCAAAAAATTGGATACCGGCCATATGGGCAATGATCATGGTGGTGGTGACGGTGGTGGCACCGTCCTGGCCTCTGGCGCACAGCACGGAAAGATCCCGGCGGGAGGCCTTGGCGATGGCAGTACCCTTCTTGCCGAAGTACTCAATTTCCTCCGGTGTCAGGCCGGCCTTCAGCCGTCCGCCGATAATGGCAATGGTGGCAGGCACCGCACCGTTTTCCCGGACGATACGCTCCACATTCAATGCCGTTTCCACATTCTGAGGGTAGGGCATACCGTGGGAGATGATGGTGGACTCCAATGCCACCACAGGCTTGCCCTGGGCCAGTGCTTCACGCACCTCAGGGCTGATATCCAAATACCGGTTCATAGTCAGGCTCCTTTTGTATAAGATAGGTCTATTAAAAAGGAATTTGCGACGTTTGTCAAGTATCTTGTGCCGCCGTGGGCAGTCCGGTGGCGGCCCGGACCAGAATTCCCAAATTATCCCGGTAGATCTCATCAAACTGGGATAGGGGCAGAGGATTGACCCCCTGGCCTACCTCGATGGTATAGCCGGGCTTGCGGAATTGCCGGATGAACCAATCCTTGTAGCCGGCGAAGCTGGAATTGAAGGCCGGCTGGGTCAGGGTGTAGCCGCTGACCCGGGCAAATTCCTCCCCTAACTCCCGAGCGCCAGGGACGGGAATGTCCTGGAAGGTCCAGTAGATCTCCCGGCCCTGAGAGTGGTAGGCCAGCACCAGCGCAGGGTCCAAAAATTCCGTATAGCCGGAAAGCGCACGGGTCTCAAGCTGATCGAAGGGAGCGCGGCCTACATAATCCCGGGGTCCGGGGGAGGTGAAGCCCTGGGAGAATTTGATCTCCCGGGCCTGGAGCCATCCTGCCGGATAGTTCAAATTCAGGTCCACCCCTAACAGGTTGGCCTTCCAACCATCGGGGAAGGGGATAAAGGGGTAATTATCCGCCAGCCGCCGGGCCTGGTCATACTGATCGTCGCCGGGGGCAATGGCTCCGGTGACTAAGTCCACGCCGTCCGGGTCCATCATAGGCACCATGTAGACGGTGGCAGTCTGTGCCAAAGCGGCGGCATCGGTGTCGAATACGGTGCCGCCCTCCCGGATGGCATTGGCCCAGTCTTCGGCAAATTTCAGCAGAATGTAGCTGGTGATCCATTCGTTGGCGTGGTGGGCGGCGGTGTAGAGCACCTTCCGTGGGCCGTTTCCCAGCACCAGGGTCCTGAGAGGTCTGCCGAAGGCGGTGCGTGTCAGCACCTCTGTGCGGCAGAAGGGATAGGCTTCTGTAAGCGCCAGGATGGTCCGTTCGCAAATTTCTGAGGTAATGGGAACACTGGGATCAACGATGGCCATGGCGCACCTCCCGGCCGACAGGACCAAGCTGGCCCAGTAACTTCAGCACAGCGGCGTAGACCTCCTGCTCCTGCCGGGCAAGCTGCCGGAATACCGGGCTGTCCTGGGCGGAGCGTTCATAGGCACACAGGGCCTGCTGTGACCGTCCGCAGCACCGGCGCAGCAGTGCCTCCGGTGAGCCGGTGGGCGGCTTTGGATATGACCGCCGGGGCAGGCTGTGGGCGCTTACAGCGCAAAGACCGCGCAAAATGGCGGCCTGCTCCTGTTTTTCCTTGTGCAGCTTTTGCAGGATCAGCTTGCTGTGTCCCCGGAAGCGCCGGGACAGCCTCAGATAGACGGCGCTGTCCTCCAGCGCGCCGGCAAGCAGCTCAGGAAGAGAACTGTCTGTGTGCAGGTCGGTAGCTGTACCCTGTACACGCTGCCATACCCGTTTGGCTTTTTCACTGTCAAAGTATTCCAATATACATTCTCCTTATCCATGTTATGAAAAAATTGTGGGATGCATAGGGACCGTCCGGAGGCCGGTCCCTGTTTATAAAAATCTCGTAGGGACACCCCTCCTGGGGTGTCCGCAAAGATTTTGGGGCTTGATGCACCAAAATCTTTCTTATTTATTTACACGCAGGAACAAAATTGGCCCATCGAGGTCCAATTTTGTTTCGGACACCCCGGGAGGGGGTGTCCCTACAATAATTTTGCATCAGCTTGATAAACTAAAAATCTTGCTGAAAAGGGGGGCAAGGGCCTGCGCTTTTTGTTACAGTTTATGCCGGGCCGGGAAAAATGTGAAAATACCCTTTGCATTTTCGCCCATATGTGCTATTATTAAAGAAAAAACCTGGGAGGGATCGCTATGCCCCGTACCACAGACAAGGATCAAAAAATATTGGAGTTTGTACGGCAGTTTACATATGAAAACGGCTTTGCGCCTTCAGTGCGTGAGATCGGTGCGGCAGTGGGTCTGAGCTCCACCGCCTCGGTCAGCTACCATTTGCAGCAGCTTCAGAAAAAGGGCCTGCTGCAAAGTGCCGACGGCAAGGGCCGTAAGCGCGCGGTGGTCAGCACCCGGCGCAGCGGCTATATCCCGGTGGTGGGTGTGGTTACCGCAGGTGTACCCATTTTGGCCACGGAAAATGTGGAGGGCCAAATGGCCTGGGACGGCGATGCGGAGTGCTTTGCCCTCCGTGTCCGGGGTGACAGCATGGTCGGTGCCGGTATTTTAAGCGGTGATAAGGTGGTGGTCCGCCCCCAGCAGACGGCTCAGGACGGACAGATCGTGGTGGCACGCATTGAGGATGAGGCTACCGTCAAGCGTCTTTTCCGCCGGGACGGTCAGATCTGGCTCATGCCGGAAAACGAGCTGTACGAGCCCATCGACGGCTCCAACGCGGAGATCATCGGCGTGGTCAAGGCTGTAGTCCGTGAGTACTGAAAAACAGGAGTCGATGGAAGATGGAAGAGGAAAAAAAGAAAAAAAGATCGGTCGGAAAAATTATCCTGATCATTTTGGCGGTGCTGTTTTTGCTGCTGCTGATCGCGGTGACGGTGGTGCTGATCTTTGTCAACGGCATGCTTAATAAGCTGGACCGGCAGGAGATCACCGGTGACCCCAACATTCCGATAGAGGAGCTTTATGAAGGCACCACCGTGGATGTGGAGGACTCCCTGGAGGATATAGAGCAGGCCAGGCAGGAGCTGGAGCAGGTGCAGCAGATCGACCCTATGGAAACCGCTAACATTACCAATGTGCTGCTGGTAGGCTCTGACCGCCGCAGTGCGTATGAAAACGGACGGTCCGATTCCATGATGATCGTGACCATGAACCACGATACCAAGAAAATACATATTACCTCCCTGATGCGTGCCATGTATGTGGCCATCCCACGCAGTGACGGAGAGGTTTGGGATATGCTCAACGCCTCTTATTCCTGGGGCGGAACGGATCTGCTGCTGGCCACCATCGAAAAGAACTTCCGGGTGAAGATCGACCACTATATTGTGGTGGATCTGGCGGCCTTTGACGATGTGGTGGACCTGATGGGCGGTGTGGACATTACCCTGACTCAGACAGAAGCGAGTATTATTCAACGTGTGACCAACAAATCCGTATCTGCCGGGTTGCAGCATCTGGATGGGGAACAGACCTGGGTGTACTCCAGACTTCGCTATATTGACAACGATTTTGTCCGTACCAGCCGTCAGCGGCGTGTGATCGAACAGCTTATGAAAAAAGCACTGACCACCGATATCCCTACACTGCTGGAAATCGCAAATCAGGTCTTGCCCCTGGTCAACACCAATCTCTCCAACGCGCAGATCCTTTATTATCTGACCCAGGCACCTATGCTGCTGGCTGAGCCCATCACCCAGCGGATGCTGCCCATTGAAAACGAAGCCGGAACCAGCTACATCGGCAGAATTTATGTAGGCGGCCGGGAAATGTACCGGGTCAATTTTGAGGAAAATATTAAGGCCCTGCACGAATTTATGCTGAGCTGATTGAGGCGCACTTCCTTACGGAGTGCGCCCCAGTTATATTCGCTTCGCGAGTTTTGGGCGAATATAATATAACGAAAGCCGCACTTTCGGGGTTTGAAAGTGTCATTTTTTCTTCACATAGAAAAACGGAGACGACTTCTTTGCGAAGTGTCTCCGTTTTGGGAGCGTTTTGCTTTACCGCCGGGTGGAAGCGTGTATGGATACGCTCAAAGCTGGGTGCTGCCGGAATCCAGCAGCTCAGCCTCCTGATTACCGTGCTTGTCCAGCCGCTTGAAGTTGCCCATGACCTCTCCCACCTGACTGGTGATGGCAAAGGTGTTGGGGCAGGAACGGATGATGGCTGTCAGGGCCGCTACCTGGGATTTGTTGACGATGCAGATCAGCACACTGGTCTGCCGGCCTTTGTAGATGCCCTTGCCGGGCAGAAGGGTGGCACTGTGGTGCAGGTGGTTGATGATGGCATCGCTGATGGCCTTGGGATCCTCTGTGATGATCTCAAAGCGCACCGCGCTGCGGATGCTTTTGCTCACCCGGTCGGAGATCATGCTGGACATAAAGCTGTAGAGGATGCACAGGATCACCGGCTCCAGCTTGAAGCCGTAGACGAAATAGGACACACCGGCAACGGCGCAGTTCAGGGAGAACTGGACCCAAAACAGATTGGTCTCCGGCTGCCGCTTGTGGATCAGGCTGGCCACAAAATCCATGCCGCCGGTCAGGCTGCCGCCCCGGATCAGCAGGCTGTAGCAGGCACCGGAGATGATGCCGGATACCAGCGGTCCCAGGATGGTGCTGGTGCCGTTGTCTGTGGCGTAGGCAATGGCGGACAGGTCCACATACTCCAGCAGCACGATGGCCACAGAAAATACGCATACATAAACCATACTGCGCAGGGCCAAAGGCTTGCTGACCGTCAGGTACACCGCAACAGCCAGGGGGATGTTGATCACAAGGCTCAGATAGCCCACGCTGATGCCGGAAAGATGCTGGATCATGGTGCAGATGCCGTTCAGGCCTGACGGGGCGAATTGGTTGGGAAACACAAAAAGGTGATAATTGAAAGCACCCATAACGGCGATCAGGCCGATCACAAAATAGGTCAAAAGCTTTTTCATAGCCGATCCTTCCCGGTAACCGCCGGAGAGTGCGGTTATCCCATGTATGTTGGCCCAATCATACCACAAATGCCTGTGGCGGTCAATGCCGGAAACACGTTTTGACTTTTCCTCCGGGACGTGCTATGGTATACACCGGAAAGGACGGTGTGTCGATGCAGGTACGGAATATGGCACTGTGCGGACTGTGCGCGGCACTGCTGTGCCTGTGCGCCTGGATCGCCGTTCCCATGGGCACCGGGATGCTGACTATGCAGACCTTCGGCGTATTTTTTACCCTGATGCTGCTGGGTGGAAAATACGGTGCGGTAAGCGTAGCGGTGTATCTGCTGTTAGGGGTGCTGGGCCTTCCGGTGTTTTCCGCCGGACAAAGCGGCCTTGCGGCCCTGACAGGACCCACCGGCGGCTTTTTGTGGGGCTTTATTGGGGCCTGCCCGGTGTATGCCGGTGTATCCGGTCTGTGTAAAAGCAAGCTTGCCGGTGGGTTTGCGGGATTGCTCCTGTGCTATTTGACCGGCTCTGTTTGGTACAGTATGTTTACAGGTGCAGGCTGGGGCGCAAGCCTTTTGTATACGGTGCTTCCCTTTGTCTTGCCGGACTGCGCCAAGCTTTTCCTGGCGGCATCATTGTCAAAAAAGCTAAATCCAATGGCGAAAAGTATAAAAGATGGTGAAAAATTTTCCCCGTAGTACCAAAAAATACACAAACTTTTGCAAAACTATTGACAAATGCCGCAGATGCAATAAAATAAATGTAAATCTTTGACAGTCATCTGTGTGCCGGTAATATACAAAGGCCCACGGATTTACAGGGTCAGCGCTGACCCGATAGATCATATTGCTTGTTTCTCCTTACCACCTTTATGGATTTGGGCGCGGACATCTGGTCTGCGCCCAAATTCATTTTTCTCACAGGGGAGATGCAAACCTCGCAGTCGTGTCATTGCGAGCCAGTGCTCACACTGGCGTGGCAATCTCAAAATGCAAGGGTGTACGTTGGATAACCCAAAGGACACGTTCCGGCCTAAAAAAATGATTATTTATTATTTTAGGTCCCTAATATCCTTTGACACCATAAATAAATAAAGTTTCCCTTTGAGATTGCCACGCCGCCAATTCGGCGGCTCGCAATGACACCGCTTTAGGTTTTTGTTTTGCTGCAAAAGGAGAAAAATTTTACGCATCAGCGTTTTTCCTGTTTAACAAAACGGTAGAAACCTACCGATGTGTCATTGCGAGCCAGTGCTCACACTGGCGTGGCAATCCGTTTCTCAAAAGATTCCGTTTTTGCTTATTTTTCAGGTAAAACATATACTTTTAGGAACGGATTCCCACGTCGCTTCGCTCCTCGGAATGACACGCATTTTCGGAAAAGGTACCTTTTTGACACTCTGAGCTCCCCTACAAGGGGAGCCTTTGTCTCTTTCATAACAATGACACGGACGGAGCGTATATGGTGAAATAGGCAATGGTTTTCATTGACAAAAATTGTTTCCCGTTTTATTATGGTAGCATCTATAAAATAAGGAGAAAAAGCTATGAAAAAAGTTGTGCTGTTAGGTGACTCCATTCGGCTGATCGGCTATGGTCCGTTGATGGCAGATCTGCTGGGTCCTGAATATCAGGTGTGGCAGTCCGAGGATAACTGCCGGTTTGTCAAATATACCCTGCGGTGCCTGTTTGACTGGCGTGAGGATATTAAGGACGCAGACATTATCCACTGGAACAATGGCCTGTGGGATACCTCCACCGGCCTGTTCGGTGATCCTCAGGAGCCCTTTACCGGGGAAGCGGAATATGTGGAGAATATGCTCCGGGTGGCCAAAGAGCTTTTGAAGATCACCCCCAACGTGATCTTTGCCACCACCACTCCCGTCAACCCGGATTATATTTACAACAGCAACGCGGTGATCAAGCGGTACAATGAGATCCTTGTGCCGAAGCTGAAGGAATTGGGCATCCGCATCAACGATCTGCACAGCGTTGTCGAACCCCACATTGACGAATACATCTGCGAAGACCAGCTTCACCTGTCTGCTGCCGGTGCGCAGGCCTGTGGCGAGCAGGTAGCGAAAATGATCAAAGAATTTTAATAACGGAGGTTACATATTATGAAAAGATCTGATGTCAACAAGGCTCTGAAGGAACTGGAGGCCATGTGCGAAAAGTACCACTGCTATCTGCCCCCCTTCTGCCATTTCACCCCTGAGCAGTGGCAGACCATCGGCCACGAGTATGACGAGGTCCGGGAGTGCATGCTGGGCTGGGATATTACCGACTACGGCATGGGCGATTTTGACAAGTTCGGCTTCTCCCTGATCACCATCCGCAACGGCAACCGTGCCATGGCGGACAAGTACCCCAAGGTCTATGCGGAAAAGCTTTTGTACCTGAAGGAGGGCCAGTACGCCCCCAACCATTTCCACTGGTATAAGACCGAGGATATCATCAACCGGGGCGGCGGAAATGTGCTGATCCGGGTGTACAACAGCCTGCCCAACGAGGAGATCGACTACGAATCCGATGTGACGGTCCATACCGACGGCCGCACCTACACCGTTCCTGCCGGCACCCAGATCCGTCTGACCCCCGGTGAGAGCATCCATGTGCAGCAGTTTTTGTACCACGATTTTTCCGTGGAGGAGGGTACAGGCCCTGTGCTGCTGGGCGAGGTCAGCCAGTGCAATGACGACAATACCGACAACCGGTTCAATCCCCCGGTAGGCCGCTTCCCCACCATCGAGGAGGACGAGGCTCCCTACCGCCTGCTGTGCAACGAGTACCCCACAGCGGAATAATGCTGAATGTATCATGATAAATGCTAAATAAGGAGAACCAATATGATCGATGTAGTCGCATTGGGCGAATTATTGATTGATTTTGCAACCGTCAGCACCGATGCTGACGGCTATCCCACCATGGCCGCCCATCCCGGCGGCGCCCCGGCCAACTTCCTGGCTGCGCTGACCAAGTACGGCTTTGGTACAGCCCTTTTGGGCAAAGTGGGAACGGATACTTTTGGCAAGCTGCTGCTGGGCACCTTGGCCCAGGCCGGTATTGAAACCAAGGGCCTGGTATCCACCGACGATGTGTTTACCACCTTGGCTTTCGTCACCTTTGACGAAAGCGGTGACCGGGAATTTGCATTCTCCCGGAAGCCCGGCGCGGATACCTGCATTTGCTTTGAGGAGCTGGATCTGAGCCTGATCGATGAGGCAAAGGTATTCCATTTTGGCACCTTGTCCTTGACGGACGAGCCTGCCCGGACCGCTACCCAAAAGGCTGTGGCCTACGCCAAGTCCAAGGGCAAGCTGATTACCTACGATCCCAATCTGCGCAAGCCCTTGTGGAAGGATATGGAGGTGTGCAAGCAGCAGCTTCTGTGGGGCCTTTCTCAGGCGGACGTGGTGAAGATCAGTGACGAAGAGGTGGAATTCCTCTTTGGCTGCACCCCGGAGGAGGGCGCGGACAAGCTATTGCAGGAATTTGGCGTTTGTCTGGCCATGGTCACCCTGGGACCCAGCGGTGCCTACCTGAAAAACAAAAACGGCAGCACCTATGTCAAATGCCCCAAGGTCAGCCCCATCGATACCACCGGTGCCGGTGATATCTTCGGCGGCAGTGCCGTCAGCCGTTTGTTGAAGTTAGGTGTCCATCCGGCTGAGCTGACCCCGGAGCAGATGTATGCCGTCGGCAGCTTTGCCTCTGCCGCAGCCAGCCTGTCCACGGAGGCTTCCGGCGGTATCCCCAGTATCCCGGCGGAAGAAAAGGTTTTGGAAGTTATTCAATGAGGACTCAGCTATGAAAAAGATCCATTTGATTTGCAACTCCCACCTGGATCCTGTTTGGATGTGGGATTGGGAGGAGGGCCTGGGGGAGGCTATCTCCACCTTTTGGCAGGCGGCGGAATTCTGTGAGGAATTTGACTTTGTGTTCAATCACAACGAGGCGGTTCTTTATGAATTTATCGAGCAGCACGACCCGGCCCTGTTTGCCCGTATTCAAAAGCTGGTCCGGGATGGGAAATGGCATATTATGGGCGGCTGGTACTTGCAGCCGGACTGTAACCTTCCCTCCGGTGAGGCCTTTGTGCGGCAGATCGCCCTGGGCCGGAAGTATTTTCAGGAAAAATTCGGCGCAAGACCCACCACAGCCATCAATTTTGACAGCTTTGGCCATACGGTAGGCCTGGTGCAGATCCTGAAAAAATGCGGCTACGACAGCTATCTGTGCTGCCGTCCCAATTTGGGGATGATGGAGCTGCCCCGGGATTTTTGGTGGGTCGGCAAGGACGGAAGCCGGGTCAAAACAACCCGGACCATCGACGAAAATCTCTATTGCACCGCCTACGGCAACGCCTTAAACGAAATTCGCCGGATGGATGCGGCCTATACCGACGGCGAAAACGGCGTAGCCCTTTGGGGCGTGGGTAACCACGGCGGACTGCCCTCCCGGAAGGACCTGGAGGATGTGCAGGGCTTTATCGCCCAGGCGGACCACCCGGTGGTCCACAGCACCCCGGAGCAGTATTTTGCGGAGCTGGAGCCCACAGAGGAATTTCACCGCTCGATGCAGCCCTGCCTGATCGGTGCGTATACCTCCATGAGCAGCGTCAAGTGCAAGCATATCGAGCTGGAGCACAAGCTGTTCACTACGGAGAAGCTTTGCTCTGTGGCGGCGCTGAACGGCCTGTACGAAAAGAACGAGCAGGCCTTTACCGAGGCGGAAAAAGCCCTGGCAAGCCTGGAATTTCACGATATTCTTTCCGGCACCTGCTGTATCGACGGCGAAAAGAGCAGTCTGCGCAAGGCAGACTATGCACTGGAATTGCTGCAGCAGGAATTTAACAAGGCATTTTTCGCCCTGTGCGGCCGGTATACCAAGGCCCAGCCGGATCAGTTCCCGGTGTTTATTTTCAACAGCCAGCCTTACGGGGACAGCCCGGTATGCGAGGCGGAATTTTTGATGATCCATGCCATTTCCGACGATGAACGGCAGTACACCGTTACCGTTCGGCAGGACGGCAAGGTCATCCCCAGCCAGTGCATCAAGGAACATTCCGACATCAACTACGACAGAAGAAAGCGGATCGCCTTCCGTCCGGAGCTGAACCCAATGGGCATCACCCGGGTGGATATCCAGGTGGACATCACCCCCAAGCAGCCAGCGCCCCAGACACCGGAAGGTCCCATCGTATTCAAAGACAGCGTCAAGGAGCTGATCATCAGCCGCAAGACCGGACTGCTGGAAAGCTACAAAGTCGGTGGCAAACAGCTTCTGTCCGGCGGTGCGTTCCAGCCGGTGATGCTGCAGGATAACGCAGACCCCTGGGGCTGGTGGATGGATGCCATCGGCAAAAACCCCCGGCCATTTGCCCTGGCAGACTGCACAGAAGGTCCCTTCAAGGGCCTGACCAATGTCCGGGTAACGGAGGATGGCCCGGTGCTGACCCAGGTGGAGAGCCTGTTTAAGCTGGAGCAGAGCTATGTCCAGGTGGCCTACAAAATGTATAAGGATCTGCCCTATACCGATGTGACATTGGAGGTATTTTGGAATCAGCAGGACGATGCCCTGAAGATCAAAATCCCTACCGCCTTAGAGGGCAGCTTTATCGGCCAGATCCCCTACGGCACAGAGGAATTTGAGCAGAACGGCAACGAAATCACTGCCCACCGTTTCATCGGTATGGATGACGGTGACGGCGTGCTGGCGGTATACAACGACTGCACCTTCGGCTTCTGCGCCCAGGGTCAGGACCTGTACGCCACACTGCTGCGTGGCGCGGCCTACTGCGCCCACCCCATTGGCGACAGACCCCTGGTAAAAGACCCCACCCGGTTCACCTCCTACATCGAACAGGGCCGTCACACCTTCCGTTTTCGCCTGTCCTGGGATCCGCGGCAGGCGCTGGAAAGCAATGCGCTCAGCTTCATCAACAAGCCCTACGGCCTGAATTTCTTCCCCCACGGAGAGGGTGCGCAGCAGTCCCTGGGCCTGACGGTGGACAACCGGGCGGTCAGCCTGTGGGCCTTCTATCAGACCGAGGAAGGCTATATCCTGCGCCTGGTGAACAACACGCCCAGCACGCAGACAGCGGTGGTCACCGTAGCCGGTCACAGCTTTAAGCTGAGCTTTGACCCCTATGAGGCCAAGGGCTGCCTGTTTGACGGCAGCGCCCTGACCGAGCTGCAGCAGTGGCTGTGAAAGCTAAAAACTGTAAAGAGGCAAATACAATGATCGTAACAGTAAAAAATGACAAGCTGATATTGGGCGTGGATACCCTGGGCGCGCAGATGATGCATTTGCAGGACGCTAAGGGGACAGAGTATTTGTGGCAAGGGGATCCTGCCTATTGGCAGGACCGCAGCCCGGTGCTGTTTCCCTTTATCGGACGGCTGACGGAAAACAGCTATTATTTGCAGGGGGTCAAGTACCCCATGACCATCCACGGCTTTGCCGCCCAGCAGGAATTCGCGGTGGTGGAGGAAGGGGATGGCTTTGTGGTGCTGGAGCTGACCGGCAATGACAGCACCAAGCAGCAGTATCCCTTTGATTTCAGCCTGAAGATCGGCTACCGGCTGGAGGAAAACCGGCTGAACGTTACCTATCAGGTGGAAAACCGGTCGGAGCAGGTCATGCCCTTCGGCATTGGCGGTCATCCCGGCTTCAACGTGCCCTTTGTGCCGGGAGAACGGTTTGAGGATTACGAGCTGGTGTTCTGCACACCCTGTCAGCCTCAGCGGCTGGGATTTTCGCCTGCGGTCTATCTGAACGGACAGGATGAAAATTATCCCTTGCAGGACGGCACCACCATCGCTATGCGGCATGGGCTGTTTGATGAGGATGCCATCATCCTGCGCAATATGGCCAGGGCGGTCACCTTGCACAGTAAGGTTTCCGGCAAAAGCCTTTGCGTCAGCTATCCGGATATGCCCTATTTGGGCATTTGGCATTGGCCCCATACCGATGCGCCCTATGTGTGCATTGAGCCATGGACCTCACTGCCTGCCCGGCAGGATGTGATCGAGGAGCTGACCTGCAAAAGTGATATGATCCAGCTAAAACCCGGCTGTACCCATACCACCGGCTGGGAAGTGACCATAGAATAGTGAAGAATGAATAGTGAATGGATCGGCTTCGCCGATGATATTCAAAAATTTTTGCCGGGGGGGCTGTCTTAAGATGGCCCCCTCAGGTTTTTTGGGGAAAACTGCCATAGGGCGGTTTTCTTGTTTTCCCTATGACTTATACTTTAACTTTAACTTTATCTTTATCTTTATCTTTCTCTTGTTTGAACAAGTTGGCTACGGTTCTGATGACGAGTTGTAATCAGTGCGGGCCATTTTTTAATTTGGAAATGTGCTTTTTTCAGGAGTTTGTGGAGGTGTCAAAGCTGTTGGGGCAGAAGGACTTCACGGTTTTTGGAATTGGCAAATGAAGCAGCGGCATTGGGTGGACCGGAAACGGATTTTTGCAAACTTTTTTTCATTTTCTGTGATGTTTTTGAAAAGTTTTTTTGAAAAAGTGACCGGAAAACAGAAAACCGGCAGGGACAATTTCTTCACGCACTTGTCCCTGACCGGTTATTTTTATGATACAAGTATAGCACATTTTTCGTAGTTTGTCTTCCCGCTTTTTTACCAACCTGACAAAACCACCCCAAATGTGAAAAAGTCTGGGGAAAACAGTTTTCTTTTCCCCAGGGGTGTGAAAAACTGTAGGGGACGGGTT
This sequence comes from Oscillospiraceae bacterium, assembly GCA_017435615.1. GTDB lineage: Bacteria > Bacillota > Clostridia > Oscillospirales > Oscillospiraceae > Faecousia. The sequence continues at coordinate 34,293 of JAFSET010000094.1, forward strand.
TTTGTCCCTCTTTTCGGTTTCGTGAGACCGAAAATAAACAATTGACGAAAGGGAAATAAAACAGTATAATGAAAGCGCAAATATGATATAAAGGAGAAGACTTATGCGTATTCAAAATATATTGACCAAGACTCTGCTTTGTTTGCTTTGCGCAGTCGTGCTGCTGAGCGTTCTGCCCGGCGTGGCTATGCGTGCGGCAGCTACTGCGCCGGACGATAGCTTCGAATCCGAGATCGACCCCATCACTCCGGAGGCAGCCTATATTACATCCCAGCCGAAAAGCGTGTATTTGCCTGTGGGCAAGACAGCTGTCTTTTCTGTGAAGGCGATGGGTGATATTGCCGCTTATCAGTGGTACTATCGCACTTCCGCTTCCGCCAAAACCTGGAAGCCTGCTTCCGCCACCGGCAATCAGACCGATACCCTGAAAGTTCCGGTTACTGCTGCCCGTAACGGCTATCAGTACCAGTGCGTGATCGTGGGCAGTCAGGACCAGACTACATATTCCGATATCGTGACCCTGAATGTAGTCACCCTGAAGGTGACAACCCAGCCTGCAGGTGCCAACCTGCCTGCCGGCAAGACTGCCAAGTTTACGGTAAAGGCCACCGGCACAGAGCTGAAGTATCAGTGGCAGTACCGTACTTCTGCCAAGGGAAGCTGGAAGGCTGCTTCCGCTACCGGCAACAAGACCGCCACCCTGAGCGTGCCGGTCACCGCCACCCGTAACGGCTATCAGTACCGCTGCAAGATCACCGACAAGTACGGCAATGCGGTCTATTCCAAGGCGGCTGCCCTGAATGTGGTAACTTTGAAGGTGACCGCTCAGCCGGCCAATAAGTTCCTGCCTGCCGGCAAGACCGCCAAGTTCACGGTAAAGGCTGCCGGCGAGGGCCTGAAGTACCAGTGGCAGTACCGCACCTCCGCCAAGGGAAGCTGGAAGACGACCTCTGCCACCGGCAACAAGACCGCCACCCTGAGCGTGCCTGCAACCGCCACCCGTAACGGCTACCAGTACCGCTGTAAGATCACAGATCAGTACGGCAATGTGATCTATTCGGGTGCCGCAACCTTAAAGATCGTGACCTTGAAGATCACCACCCAGCCTGCTTCTGTGACCCTGGCTGCCGGCAAGACCGCCACCTTCAAGGTGGTTGCCAAGGGTACGGGCCTTACCTACCAGTGGCAGTATCGGACCTCCGCCAAGGGTAGCTGGAAGAAAGCGTCCGCTACCGGCAACAAGACTGCGACCCTAAAGGTGCCGGTCACCGCCACAAAGAACGGCTACCAGTACCGCTGCGTGATCACCGACCAGTATGGCAATGTGGTGGGTTCCGCCGCCGCAACCCTGACAGTAAAGAAATAAAACCCAATTCCGGGATGGCGAACCATCCCGGAATTTTTATGTGTGTAGGCACCCGCCGTGGCCGTGTCATTGCGAGCCACCACGACTAATAAAATAAAGACCTTGCAGTCGTGTCATTGCGAGCCAGTGCTCACACTGGCGTGGCAATCTCAAAGGGAAACGGTGTACCCTGCACGCCATCAAGGACCCGTGCCAGCCTAAAAACTTATTATTTATTCATGATTTATGCTCTCATATGTCCTTTGGCAAGCTAAACGAATAACGCTCCCCTTTGAGATTGCCACGCCGCTATTTAGCGGCTCGCAATGACACCGTTGTAGGTCTCTTGTTTTGCCGTAAATTGAGAAACACTTTACGTATCAGCATATTTCCTGTTTAACAAAAAGATAGAAACCCTCCAGCGTGTCATTGCGAGCCAGTGCGCACACTGGCGTGGCAATCTCAAAATGCAAGGGCATACATTTCTGAAACCCAAAGGACCCGTACCAGCCTGAAAAATTTAATAAATCGTCGTAACAAACTAATATCCTTGGGCAATCTTAATGAATAATGATCCCCTTTGAGATTGCCACGCCGCTATATAAGCGGCTCGCAATGACACCGTTGTAGGTTTCTTGGTTGATCCAAACGGAAGGAAAGAATGTAGGGTAGTGACCTGCTTTCGGACGGTCCGGTTCCGCAAGGGGGGTTGTTTGTGGACCGTCGGGGACGCCGGTGCCAACAAAAAGAGGCGTTTGTGTTTCTGTGTAATGCACAAAAAATACAGGGAAAATTTGTGAAAATAATAGAAAAATATGCTTGACAAACAGGTGTTTGCGTGGTATCATAATCGAGCGCGGTTAGGGGAACTATGCCCTGCGCGCACTGCGATGATGCAGGAGATTGCGTCGAAAGACGGTAACTTCTGCGGAGTATGTCCGGTCATCGGGCGGCTGAGCTGCTTCTGTTTACGCTTGCGTATATCGCCGCGGCAGAAGAAGGGTCGGCCTTGCGTCGGCCATTTTTCATGGCCAGGAGTGATACGCACGGCGGCGTGAATACGGCAGTTCGACCGTACCCAGCCAAATCAACTGAGTACGAATTCAAGGAGGAAACCAAACAATGGCAAATCAAATGATCCGCATCCGGCTGAAGGCTTACGATCACCAGTTGATCGATTCCAGCGCAGCCAAAATCGTTGAGACCGCAAAGCGTAACGGTGCATCCGTTTCCGGTCCCATCCCGCTGCCCACCAAGAAGGAAGTTGTGACCATCCTTCGCGCTGTGCACAAGTACAAGGACAGCCGTGAGCAGTTCGAGCGCAGAACCCACAAGAGACTGATCGATATTCTCAACCCCAACCAGAAGACCATCGAGGCCCTGATGAGCCTGGATCTTCCCGCCGGTGTTGAGATTGAGATAAAGCTGTAATCCCTGATACCTTATAAATAAGGCGGACCAACCCACCGCTTTACATTATAATGTTAGGAATTACCGCTGCCCGCACTGTCTGGCATCGGGCGGACGGGTCATGTTGGCAGGCTGTACCCAATGCAGCCGTCAACCAATAACCTAAAAAAGGAGTAAAACCAAAATGCAGAAAGCAATCATCGGCAAGAAAGTGGGCATGACCCAGATCTTCGATGAGACCGGCAAGGTGATCCCTGTTACCGTTGTGGAAGCAGGCCCCTGCGTGGTCACTCAGAAGAAGACCATCGAAACCGACGGCTACGAAGCCGTACAGCTTGGCTTTGAGAGCGTCAAGGAATCCAAGCTGACCAAGCCTGAGGCTGGCCACCTGAAGAAGGCCGGCGTTGAGGCAA
>JAFSET010000095.1 GCA_017435615.1 Oscillospiraceae bacterium
CTTCGCCAATGGCGCGATTGTATTCATCACAGATTTCCCGCATAGCATCGGGAGTTTCATAGGGAGCCAAGGGCGTGAACAGTGTAAATCGATTTCCCGCTTCATCTGTTGCACTGATATAATTCTGCACATTCTTGAAGCAGCCACCGAAAGCAGAATCGGTATGGCTCAGCAGGATCTTATGGAGCTGCAGAATATAATTCGGCGTTAGCGGAATATAGTCGAAGTTCTCATGTACGATATTCAAAGCATCGCGGTAACCGGCAATTTCTTTCTCATCACGGTTGCGAGGAGCTGTCCGCTCACTCATAAGTTGGCGCAGACGCGTTTCCGTCGTGCGGATACCCTCAATCGAGTTGGATGCTTCGGTACTCTGCACTTTAGCAATCTCGACCAGGCGCTCCAACTCCTGGGGCCTCTGCTGGATATATATTGACTGCTTCCCTTTATACTCGTGGATAAGCGTCAGATAGTTAACGATCTCGTTATCCCATGTTTTATTTATCAGACTTGCATAATCAAAGCGGCGCATCTCGTCACCTCCACAACTATTCTCGTCAATTATAACCAATTTGACGAGAAAAATCAACCCTGACGAGAATCTTATTTCTTCTTTGATGCAAACCATTCATGAAACTTCATTCAGTTGATTGAACCCTTTTCTTTGTTTATAGCGGTACAGTTTTTGCAAGCAGAAATGACTTGATTAAAGCTGCTCTGTAAGCTACAATGGCGCAAAGAAAACCGCTTCCTGGATCTGGCGAAAAGTTGCCTAGATTTCAGGGAAGCGGTTTTTGACCACATATTTGACCATAACCGGGTTTGGAGTACAAGGAGACAGTGGAGACGAGAGTTCTAAAGAGCAGCTTTTCTGGTATAAAAGGTACCAAAAAGGAGCCGAGATTGTTAAAAAAAGTTCCCAGTGTTTTTGGGGAGCAAGATGCCGCAGGTTCGAATCCTGTCGTCCGGACCACGCAAAGAGAACCGCCTCTTGTGGGCGGTTCTCTTTGCGTTTTGCGTTGCAAGGTCATATATGTGATTTTGTATCCTACAAATCGATAATTTCAAAATCTTCTGCTATGATGGCCTGTTCCAAAAGCGTCCTGTCGGCATTTCCTGTCACAGTAACGGTCTTTGCCTCCAGGTCCACGACCGCATCGGTCACGCCGGCAACGGCCTTGCAGGCATTTTCCACAGTCATCTTGCAGTGACTGCACATCATTCCACCCACGCCGATGACGGTAACCGGTTCCGAAACAGCCACCTCCGCAGGCGGCACATTTTCCACAGGCTTCTCCTGCACAGGCACTGCGGTGGGCTTAAAAAACCGCAATCGCAGGGCGTTGGAGACCACAAACACAGAGCTCATACTCATAGCGGCCGCACCCAGCATGGGGCTGAGCAGCAGGCCAAAGGCCGGATACAGCGCACCGGCGGCAACGGGAATACCCAATGTATTATAGAAGAACGCCCAGAACAGATTTTGCCGGATATTTCGGATGGTGGCCTTGCTCAGCTCCACAGCACCGCTGACCTGTGCCAACGAGCCGGACATCAGCACCACATCCGCAGAGTCAATGGCAATATCGGTACCTGCCCCAATGGCAATTCCCACATCCGCTGTTACCAGCGCAGGAGCATCGTTAATGCCGTCACCGACCATGGCGACCTTATGCCCTTCCTTCTGCAGTCTCTCGATCACACCGGCCTTATCACCGGGAAGCACATCCGAAACGACATGGGATATCCCGGCCTGGGCGGCAACGGTTTTGGCAGTTGCGTTGTTGTCGCCCGTCAGCATCACCACATCCAGCCCCATCTTTTGCAGCGCACGAACAGACAGTTCAGAATCCGCCTTCAGCACATCCGCTGCCACGATGGCACCGAGAAATTTGCCGGAGGCATCCCCAAAATACAGCGGTGTCTTGCCTTGAACAGCAAGCTCCGGGTACTCAGGAACGGAAATGCCACGCTCATGCATCAATCGTGCATTGCCCCCGTAATATCGCACGCCGGACACAATACCGCTTACGCCCTGTCCGGGCAGTGTTTCAAAGTCTGCCGCCTGTCCGGCAGCAATTTGCCGATCCGCCAAATAGTTCAAAATTGCCTTGGCAAAGGGATGCTCGGAATTGACCTCCAGGGCTCCGGCCACCTGCAGCAGCAGCGTTTCATCCCCCTGGGCCAGCACATCCGTCACCTCTGGCTTTCCGGTGGTCAGGGTTCCGGTCTTATCCAAAACAACCGTATCTACCTTGTGCAAATTCTCCAGCGCCTGGGCATTTTTAAACAAAACACCCAGCTTTGCCCCCTGTCCGGTTCCCACCATAATGGCAACCGGGGTGGCCAGTCCCAAGGCGCAGGGGCAACTGATCACCAAGATCGAAATGGCCGTTGTCAGGGAAAATTCCAGGGTTTGTCCGGCGATCATCCATACCGCAAAGGCAATTGCGGCTACGGCCATCACCGCAGGCACAAACACGCCGGCAATCTTATCCGCCAGTCTGGCAATAGGAGCCTTGGAGCCGCCGGCCTCTTCCACAAGGCGGATCACCTGGGCAAGGGTGGTGTCCTCACCGACCTTGTCCGCACGAAATTCCAAATACCCGGAGATATTGACCGTAGCAGCAGCCACGGTGTCCCCAGGCTCCTTTTCCACCGGGACGCTCTCACCAGTCAGGGCGCTTTGATCCACCGATCCACGGCCCTTACAGACAGTTCCGTCTACCGGAATTCTTCCGCCGGACCGGACGATCACCGTATCACCCACTAGCACCTGCTCTGCCGGGATCTCTATCTCCACACCGTCCCGGCGTACCGTTGCGGTCTTGGGTGCCAGGTCCATGAGCTGGCGGATGGCATCCCCGGTCTTGCCCTTGGCACGGGTCTCCAGGAACTTGCCCAATGTGATCAGCGCCAGGATGGTTGCGGCAGATTCAAAATACAAATTCTTTCCGTAAAGCTCCACCACATCCCACTGTCCGTGGCCTGCGGCATAGGACATTCTAAGCAACGCAGCCACACTGTAGAGCAAAGCGGCCCCGGAGCCCACCGCGATCAAAGAATCCATATTGGGCGAACGGTTCCAAAGAGCCTTCAGCCCCCGGGTATAATACACCCGGTTCAGGATCACCGCAGGCAGCGTCAGCAAAAACTGAACAAACGCGAACAGCAGCATATTTTCACGCCCGTGGAAGATATGGGGCACAGGAAGGCCCACCATATGGCCCATGGTCAGATACATCAGCACACAAAGAAACGCACCGGACCAAATGATTCGGCTTTTCATTTCCTTCAGCTCGTCCTTTTTCATACTTTCCGTGGGCTGATGGGCTTTTTTCTCACCATAGGAAGCCCCATAGCCGGCACCGGCTACCGCCGCGCAAATTGCCGGGCATACACCTTCGTTATCCACATCCGCAACCATAGTTCCGGCCAGCAAATTGACTTCCGCAGACGTCACACCGCTGACAGCCTTTGTCACCTTCTCCACCCGGGCAGAGCAGGCAGCGCAGGTCATTCCGGTCACCTGAAATTTAACTTTCATACACCACCAGTCCTTTCTATTCGTTGGGATCTGTTTGACAGTCCTCTATGTTTATGCTAATATTATATATCATATACGCAAATCCGCAAGTACGCACATTTTTGTACAATACTATCCCAAAAGATACTATGGAGGAACCGTCATGCATACATCCATTTGTCCTGTGGAAACCACGCTCAATCTGATCGGCGGAAAATATAAGGCCCTGATTTTGTGGCACTTGTCCGAGGGAACACGCCGCTATAACGAGCTGCAACGGGCCGTACCGGCCGCAACGCCCAGAGTTTTGACCAATCAGCTCCGGGAACTGGAAAACCAAAAGCTGATCACCAGAACCGTTTATCCCGTTGTTCCGCCTAAGGTGGAATACGCTATGACGGACTTGGGCCGCAGCCTGATGCCCATTTTGACAGCTATGCGCAACTGGGGTGCGGAATACCTGCGCAACCAGGACATTGAGCCCAATTGCTATATGATGGGCGAAAACGAATGATCAAGACTTCTCCTTAACCTATCGTACCATCATGATAGGTGCCCAACAAGCCGAAATTTAGCAACTTCCTTCATAAGTTGACAGCATCGCCATAGATTTTCTCTATGTAAAACGCCCTGACTTTTTCGTAAGCCAGGGCGTTATTTCTATTGTGCGTCGCAGTAGACCACCACACGGGTTCCACCGCTGTAGGTACAGGTCACCAGAGCCAGGTCAAAAAAGCCTGCGGTAACCTCCTCCACGGCGCTGGGCAGCACCACATCCACAGCCTCCACCTGATAAAGGGTGGTCACCCCGTCCATATCCGTAAAGCGCACCTCGTCCCCCACCCGGAGCTGGTTCAGTGCCGCAAAATGTCTGCGGTAGCTGTGTCCGATCACCACCAGGTTTTCCTCCATGGTGGTGCCGCTGAAGCGGCAGGGGGCGATCTCCAGCCTGGTGTGATCCCACTGGGACATCACCGGAAGCTCCAGCGTATGGGCCGGGATACTGACATAGCCGATATAGTGGTAGCCGTCGATCTCCACCTCGGTCATCTGCGTTTTCTCCTGCAAAATCGGCTCTGTCGGTGTGCCGGGTTCCTCTTCGCCCTGGGCAATGGCCTCCTTCAGCAAGGGGATCACTGCCATGCTGGCACGCTCTGCCTCATTTGCCTGGTCCTGATTCCAAAGAAACAGGGTCAGGGCCCCGGCCAAAAACACAACGCTTAAGATCATGCATACAATGCCCAGCTTTTTTCTCATACACGCCTCCGCTTGCCAAAAAACAGCAGAAACCAGCCCAGTCCCAAAAACAGAAGGCCCAGTGCTGTCATCACCGGAACGGGCCAATTAAGCTGACCGGTGTAGGGCAGCTCCGGCTCGTCCGGTCCGGGGGGCTCTGTAGGCTGTGTGGGCGCAGGCACCAAAGGCACCTTGGGAGAAGCCGTCAGGTCATAGACATAACCGCCGTCCTGCCACTGGGGCAGGCTGATCAGGAAGGGGTCCACAGGGGCGTAGCCCGGGGTTTCCTCCCCGGCACCCTGGCTGACCACATACAGTCCCGGTTTTAATTTAGAAAAGACTGCCTGTCCCTTCTCAATGGGGGCGGTACGAAGCTTCAGGCCCCGGTCAGACGCTAAATCACGCAGAGTTTTGGCAAGCTCCGGGTCCTCCAAATTCTCCAGGCTCACATCCTCCTGACGGAGCTGCTCCACCGGCATAAACCCGTCCCCTGCCGGTGTGAGCTGTCCCACCCGGCGCAAATTCAGCTTGCCTCCATCCAGGGGCGTGCCGTCAAAATTCATCAAAAAGGTAATCGAGCCGGTTGGCTCCGTGGCCAAAATTTGGCCGCAAAGACCCGTGGCCAGCACCAAAAGTGCCAGCAGTACCAAAAGAATTTTTCGCATAGATCAATCCTCCTGTTTTTTCCGATGCCTGGGAAGCATCAGCAGGATCAGCAGCACCGCCAACAGAGGCACTGCCACAAAGGACGCCACCAGCAACGGGTCGATCAGGGCCGCATCCGCGGTAACCCGGACATTGGCGTACTGCTTTTCATTTTCCACCCGGGTGCCTCGTACCAGCAGCCGGTGGGAGTTGACGCCGTAGGGCGTGCAGGTAACCAAGGTACAATAGTCCTCCCCTTCCGTCACATACAACGGCTCCACATCCCTGGGGCCTACGATCAGGATCTGATCCACCTGATAGGTCATCACAAGATCCAAAACAGACAAGGTAAAGGTATCACCCAATTCCAGCTTGTCCAAATCTGTAAACAGCCGGGCACTGGGCAGGCCCCGGTGGGCAGAAAGCACGCAGTGGGTACTTTCTCCGCCGGTGGGCAGGCTGGAGCCCTCCACATGACCCACGGCGATCTGCAAAACCGCCTCGTCGGTACCGTGATAAACCGGAAGCTGAACACCGATTTTGTCAATGTTGATGTAGCCCATAATGCCGTTTCCGGTGACATTGAGGGCATCCTCATAGCCGGGAACCTCATCAAAATACATCAGGGGAAACTTGGTTTTGCGCAGCGCTTCATTGTAATGCGCTGCCGCTTCAAACAAGTGGCTATAGTCCTCCCTGGACATATTGGCCAGGACAGAATCATAATTGGCAATTGCCTTTGTCTGATGCAGATCGTTCCAGTAGTTACTGAAGGTAGGGTACAGCAGCAAGGACAGTCCCACAGCCAGGGCTATGATTAAAATAATTGTGGTAAAGGAACCTTTTTTCATATGGGATTCTCCTTGGTTCTGTAACCGGGGGAAGGCGGAGCCTTCCCCCATGGTATACAGCCTTAAAATTATGCCTCAACAGACATGCGCTTCTTGGTGATCAGCAGAACTGCTGCGCCAACAAACAAGATGGAGCCAAATACATAGAACAGGGTAGTACCCACGCCGCCGGTAACAGGCAGAGTGGAACCGGAGGAGTTGCGCACACCCACAGTGTTGGAGTCCTGTTGAATATCATCAACCTTGTAAGCAACGCTCACTTCGACCTCGTCACCGGTTTCGGTGTAGGCGGGGATGATCTCGATCTTAACAGGGGTCTCCATCAGGTTATAGCCTGCGGGAGCCTTGGTTTCCTTCAGGTAGTAGATGCCGCTGTCCAGGCCGTCCAGTGCGATGGCACCCTTGTTATCGGTATCCAGCACGCTGGCCTGAGCCTCATCGACGGTCCAGCCGTAGACAACACCCAGGTCATCGGCGTCAACAGCAACGCCGTTGATCACAGTGCCTGCGGCGATCATCTCTTCGGTGACCACCTGTGCGTAGTGCTTGACGATCTGATCGTTCTCGGTACGCTCGTAGTACAGCTTGAACTCAGCGCCTTCCAGCTTCTTGTCCTTGTTGTCAGCATCGTACTTGTCAACGTTGATCTGGAAGGTGAAGGCGTGGGCCACATCCTCGGGGGTCTCGCCGGTGGGAGGGGGGAAGGTGCCATCATCTTCATGGTTGGGGTCGTTGCTGAACTCCACATATACGGAGTTGGTCATGGCATCCGCGATCAGAGCATCTCTGGTAACACGGGCGGAATACTTCACCACGATCTTCTGGCCGGGCAGTACAGAGGGATACAGGGTCAGCAGATCGGTGAACTCCAATGTCACATTCTTGCCCTGGTTGTCCGCATTCAGACCGGCAGGCCAGGCAGGACTTGCGTCACTGACGTCATAGAACTCGTGAACAACCCTGCCGTCTTCATCTTCCAAATAGACCTTCTCGAACTGCACAAAGTCGATGCCGGTGGGCAGCGTATCGTAGAACTTGTAGTAGTATGTATCGTAGTCCTTCAGGTTGGAGGGCAGGTGGCCATCCCACTTGTAGTAAACGGTATCATTGATATCGAAGTCCTCGTGCTCGGTGTAGGTGCCGTCAATGGTGTCGTTGATGGTCTTGTCAACGGAGGGAACGCTGCTCTTAGGGGCAACAGTCTCATCCTTGATCACACGCAGAATGAACTTGGTGTAGGAGTCGTACTCACCGGACAGGGAGTCATCCTGATCCTTAACCAGGTAGTAGCCGGGGGTCAGGCCGGTGATCTTGTAAACACTGCCGTCAAAGGCGCAGTTGCCGGTGTGCTTGCCTGCTTCGATGTGCTTGGCAAAGATCGCGGCCAGTGTGTCCAAGGTCTCGGAGTCGGTGGTGATGTTATCCGCCATAGCCTCTGCCAAAGTAGCTGCGTCCTTGACACCGGTGAGCTTCTTCAGCGGAGAGTCGTCACTGGCAGCGGCAACAGCGGCGCTGATGTCAGCCAGCAGGGCAGCAGAGTTGTCATAGCCGTCACCGGCAATGGCGCTGCCCCATACGATGTTGGTCAAAACCTGGGTGTCCGTACCGCTGACAGTCTCCAAAATACCGGAGAAAAGCTGGTAGGCCTCATAGGTATGGCCCTGAGCACTGTTGTTGATGGTCAAAGTATGGGTTGTACCGGCAGCAAAAGCAGAAATGCTCATGCCCAGGACCATCATCAGACACAGAATAATGGAAATCGCTTTTTTCATGTTGTTTACTTCCTTTCAGTTTTTTATATGGTTTGGATACACCCCGGCACAGGAAATTTGTCGAGGTAGAAGGCACCTACTGTCCCGTCCCCCTTTCACGCCTGCGCACACAGCTGTATCCATACATCAACAAAGCCACGATGATAATCGTAAGTCCGCTGAATGTATACAGGTTGGTGCCCATGCCGCCGGTAGCCGGCAGGGACAGGGCAAGGTGGTTGGTCACCGTGTATGTACCGGTGGCCTGGTCGATATCATAGGTGACCACATAGCGGTCGCCCCCAAGGTCCAGCAATTCCTCCGGACCGATTACCGACTGGTAGTACAAAATGGTGGTTCCGTCGTTTTCCAGGATGGCCTGCTGGCGGTTTTCATCGGTAGAACCGATACCGCTGACCTCCCGAATGAAGTATCCCAGGGAGGAAACCTCAGTGCCCTTCTCCGGAAGGGCCACCCGGAAGCTGCCTTGCCAGCCGTTTTCCGCGTCCAGCCGCAGCAGCCTTGCGTTACCGGCGGTGTCCAGAACAAGCTGGTCCCCGGTATCCGTATGCTGGCAGAGCACCACGAAGACGGTTTTTTCCCGGCCCTCCGTGTCCACGCCGCCCCAAATCTTCTGAACCGGAAGCTGTCCGTAGTGGACTGTCTTCTCGTTGACTACCTTCGCCGCGCCGAACACGCCGTTGGGCGGAGCGATGTAGCTGGTATAGCGGTCATTGGCGTGCTTGCCGATCACATTGTGATCATTGGGGTCGTTGCCCATATGGAAGATTGCCGCAGGGATTTGGGCAATGGCATAACAGTTGGTCTCCGGTTCTACGGTGATATCCCGGAGGGAGTACACATCACTGTGCTGCTCCGTAAGGGCATAGGTGCCGCGCTTCAGGCCATCCACCTGGGCAAAGCCGGTGGTCTGTCCTGCCTGGACCGTCACCTCTAAGGTCAGGTCAGCAGAAAAGTCGTCGCCGTCCTCTTCCCGGTGGAGGGTAAAGCGGAAGATCTGATCCGCATCCGATATCAGCTCCGGTGTGATTTCCTTAGTGACACGGATGCTGCCGCTGATGACGTTAACGATGTGGATATTGTCCTTGTCCACAATGCCGTAGCCGTCCTCCAGTCTGCCGCTGCTGACCCGGTCACTCACTTCCGTTCCGGGGCCTGCGGTGCCGTTGTGGACGTTCACATCAGGCCGGGTAACCTCCGACAGCTCATAGGCCGTGTAGGTCACGTGGAGGGTGTAGTCCTCCACGCGTTGTCCGGCTACGGTAGCCTCATGGCTTTCATAGGCGGCGCTCTCGCCGTTTTTCGTCAAGCGGAAGGTAAAGTATCCCACCGGGCCATGGCTGCTGGCATCGTCATAGGTGTAGTCGATCTTCACCGTATGCGACTCAGAGGCCATCAGGTGTGCCCACTGGCTGGCAGTCAGGTCTCGTCCTATGGCATATTTCAGCAGGAACGTGTCTGCCTCCAGGCCGTCTGTCTGGGATGCGCCGGGATCCACGGCATTTTGGATAGGACCGAAGTCCAGGCCGTTCCGGTTATTCAGGTCGGCATGGATCTTGGTAAATTTGGTGTTGTTGTAGAAGTATTTCAGGCTGTCCAGGGGACTGTCACCGGGCCCGTTGATGAGGTCACCCAAATAAACCGTGACCTCACTGTTTCCCTGGTTTAAGTCCAGCAGCCGGACATTCACTGTGGGCACCGGCAGCTCCAAAGCGGTGCCGCCCACATCCACAGAGGCGCGCTTGTTGGTATCGATGGCATTGCCGCCGATAAAGTCCTCCTTGGCCTTTACATAGAAGCGGCCTGTCCAAACGGTGTTGTCCGCCAGGGTTCGGTCGTTCCAGCTGATCTGCAGATCGCCGTCTGCGTTCCGGGTCAACCGGCCATGGCCCCGGGAGCCCTGCCTGGTGCCGACGAATTCGCCGTCCAGGGTGATCCAGTCACCGGGCTCTAAGACTATCCAGTCCCTGGCTCCGTCGGAGTACAGGACGCTGCGGCCTGTTTGGGTCCCCTTGGCCGTCCAGGCTATGGGGTAGAAGGAATCGCTGATCACGTCCACCACATCACCGCTGACTTCCGAGGTCTCCTTCGGCTCCAGGCTGGAGAACAGCAGATCGTGGAGAGTTTCCGTTAAATCCGAGGCGTCCTCCAGCATATTGGCGTACTGGGGAAGGGTCGCAATCTCCTGCAGGACCTTCTTGCCGCCTTCCACATTGCCCATACCCAGGCCAATGGTCACCAGGGTGGATTCCCGACGAACCTGGGCGCCGTAGCTGCGGATCTGGGAATAGATGGTGTTGATATCCGGAGCACTGTCATTGCTGCGCACCGGTGCGCCGTCGGTGATCAGGATGGTAAAGGTGTGGTCAATATCCTTTGTGTACTTATCCCCCCGGGAACCGTCTTTGTAGGTAATGTTTCCGGTCAGGTGGTTGTAGGCGTGCTCCAATGCCAGGTCCTGCCGGGTGCCGCCGCTGGTGTTGATCTTGTTTACCGCGTCCACCAAAATATCGGCGTTCTCCGGAGGCAGTTCCATGGGACCCATGCAGTGGGCCTCGTCCACATCCTTGGTAAAGCGGATCAGCGTGGCCGTGTTCTTTACATTGGCATCGGAGAGCTGATAAATGGCCCGGGAGATGGATTCTTCCAGATAATGCAGCCGGTTGTACTGGTTGACAGCCGTATACACCTGGAAGGTCTTGTTGCTGCCGGAGCCGATGTAGTTGCCCAGGGTGCCACTGATGGTCATGCCCAGGTCACCGCCGTTGGCACGGACCTTTTGGCCCTGATCGTTGGTGGTGGGCTGATCACTGAAGGCCACATTGGAACGGGGGAAGATGGCGATCTCACCATCCTGTCTGTAGCCGTCGGCATTGTCGTACCAGGCCTTGGCATAGTAGGAGGCATCCTGATACATCCACCGTTCGCCGTTGTGCCACACCGCAAAGACCGTGGAAGTGCCGGTGGGATCGGCAATGATGTAATAGAGCTGGTTTTGGTCCAGCTTGCTCATTTGTCTGAGGTTCTGATTGCCGGCATACCAGCTTTCAGAGGGATTTTGATACAGGGTTATGGTCTGCCCCGTCTCCTGCAAGCCGGAGGGGAACAGCATGGAGTTGGACTGGTCCACCACAAACAGCACATCGATGGGCTCCATCTCAAACAGGCGAATACTGGATTCGGCCTGGAGCACCACTTCATAGGTGCGGTTGTTGTAGTCCTCCACCTCTGCATACTTGCCTGCATCCAGGGCAGCGGTGCTGTGGTTCAGGAAGCTGCCAATGGTAGAACCACCAAAGGTCTTTTGCCCCAGGGTTTCATTGTAGACAACCTCAAATTCACGGGTGTGATTGCTGTCACGCAGATATCCGTCCGGGGCAGATACCTCGGTAATGGTGTATTTTCCCGTGGGAATACTGTGGGGAATTCGGGTCTCCAGAGTGTCACCGCTGTAGAGGATGCCGGAATAGGGCTGACCGTCGTCAGTCGTGCCGGTGATCAAAAACTTACAGCCGGCCAATGGATGAATTCCTGTGTCCGTGGCGGCAAAATTGTAGAAGTAAAGGGTATCCACCGCGCTTTGGCCGGTCTTCACCGCCACCGGATAGCCCGGTCTGGGTGTTTCCGAATCCGTGGGCGGCTCCGTTGGAGGATCCGTCGGTATTTCGGTAGGCGGAGGCTCTGTCGGCTCCGTCGGTGGCTCTGTCGGCGGATCCGTCGGTGGATCCGTAGGCGGCTCTGTGGGGTCCGTGGGGCCCTCAGGTGGCTGCGTTGGGGGATCTGTCGGAGGCTCCGTGGGTGGCTCTGTAGGGGGATCCGTGGGCGGATCGGTAGGAGGCTCCGTAGGCGGCTGTGTGGGATCCGTAACACTGGGATTGGTTACCACCACGCTGTTGCCCTCCCTGGGCCAGTCGTAGCCGCTGATGTTACATTCGATATTGGCGTTGGTGTCGGTAACGCGCAGCACGATCTCGTGGCGCAGACCGCAATTATACCAGGCGTTGCTGTGAGCGTTGTGGCCCTGGTCACAGGTACATTGGACCGACACCACCTCGCACCCGGAAACGCTGATGGACGGCGTCACATAGGTTACGCCCCGGTTGCTGTAGTCATCCAATGTGATGGTAATCAAAGAGCCAACCTGACAGGCGTAGGTGTTGCCCTCCGGGAATTCAATGGCGTTCCAAGGGCCCCAGCTTGTAAACTTCAGGGTCAGGGTTGCCGCGTCTCCCGCTTTCCGGGTCAGCAGGGAGAACAGATTCACCGGCTCCTGCTCCGGATAACAGTCCGCGCTGTGGAAATGCTCTGTCATCCCACAGATCAGCTCCGGCGGTGCTTCTGCCGGGATACAGTCCTGGGTGTGCTGATGGCTCAAGGTCTCAAGGCTCTCGCAGACAGCACTGCCGTCCGTACATTCCCCGGTATGGGTATGGGCAACCAAAGCACTGTATCCGCAGATCAGTGCATCCTCAGCATAACACGCATCGGTGTGGCTGTGGGCCGGTATTTCTGCAAGCTGACAGATCAGCGCCCCTTCCGGATTGAAGCACACATCCTCGTGGATATGGATCAGCTTGTCCGAATAGCCGCACCGGATATTGCCGTCCCGGTCGTAACATTCGCCGGAATGGGCATGTACCCCCAAAAGCTCCTGGGTACAGGGGATCAGCAGATCGGTGTACTTTTGATAGCACTGGTCCACATGAATGTGCTCTTCCAGGCCGCAGACATAGTCCTGCTCCAGGGTGATCACCGGCAGGATCAGTGCATAGGTGGTGCAAAACACTACAATGCAGGCCAAAACCCTGACAAGCTTGCGCCAGATGCTTCGATTTTTATTTTTTTGGATATATTGCTGGATCATTTGCCCAAAATCTTTCCGCATCCGGTCGCCTCCTTCCTGCAGGATTTTAAGGGCTTGAGAAATCAGTGCTGATCAACAGGTCCGATTTGCTCCAATGGCCAAATGCGGAAGATAATCTTGCCGACGATCTGCTCCATATCGATACAGCCAACGGCGGTATGCCGGGAATCGGCAGAGGTGGCCCGGTGGTCACCCATGACGAAATACTTTCCCTCCGGCACCTGATAGGGTAGGTCGATATCCGCGTCTCCCAGGGACTTTTCCATAACATAGGGCTCAAAAAGCTGCTGTTGGTTCACATAGACCGTTCCGTCCGCATCCATGTCCACCCAGTCCCCCGGACCGGCAATGATCCGTTTGACCAAAATCTTATTGTTGAAGTAAAAGGCAATAATATCGCTCTGGTTCAGGTTTTTTGTCTTCACGGAGAAAATGATCTCTCCGTTATTCAGTGTCGGCGCCATGGAATTGCCGTAGGTCTGCATCACCGGCAGCCACAAAGTTGCCACCAGCACTGCCACCGCCGCCACGGTAATCAGTGCGTAAACGGTGCTTTTCAGCACGGACCGATAACGCCGATTATGCTTGGTGCGGCTGATCTCCGCCTCCAAAAGCTCAATGGAGGGGCGCTCCAGCACTTTTTTGGACTTTTTCAAAGGTATTCCCCTTCCGTGGATTGGTTTTTCGCTTTCCATTCGGCTTCCATCCGCTCACAGCGCAGCCGGATATTCTGCTCATACAGCTCACAGGCAGCCTGGGCGTCCTCAAAGATCCGGCTAAGCCGCAAAGCCGCCTCTGCCAAAGAGCCGGACTGCTCAATATGGATCTGACGCTCTTGGAGTTTCTGTTCCATTTCCTGAAGCTGCTCACGCAGCTCCTGGTTTTCCTTGGTCAGCTCCAGCAGCATTTCCATCAGGTCACTGCGCCCCAACCGTTTGAGTTCCTTTGCAGTCATACTTTTGCGCTCCTTCCCGGAAAAAACTGTTACATTTTTTTGACTTTGTACATTATATAAAGACAAATGTTTTTTTGATTTTACCAGTACACCCTTTTCTTGTCAATAACTGTACAGAAAATGATAGTTTACATATCAGTTTGATAGAAACACCCAAGCAACAGCTTGACAAAAAACGCATAGGGTGATAGATTGTATATCAGGGCGTAATTAATCTATCACAACCCCCCATTCAAGTCAATGGTTACATGGAGGATTTCCATATGAAATATGAGGAAATTATGCGATCTGTGAAGAATGAACGGGCGGCAATTGCCATATCCACAGCCGCGCAAATGTACCTGTCTACCGGCATCAACGATGTCAAAATGACCGATATTGCCGATCAGGCGCAGCTCGGTGTGGCATCGCTGTACCGTTATTTCGGCACAAAGCAGCTTTTCACTGTAAAGGTTGCCGCCTATATTTGGCAGAAGACGCTGCAGGAGTTAGAGCCGATCTATACCGGCGCCCGGTTCGAAGCCATGACCGGCCTGGAGCAAGCCCACACCCTTATGAATATTTTCCATATCTTTCTGGAAAAGCACAAGCCCTTCCTGAGATTTCTGTCGGAATTTGATATGTTTGTGATCCGGGAGCACCTTGCCAAGGAGCATTTGGCAGAATACGAAAAATGCTCCCTGAATATCCTGCCTGTTATGGTCCGGGCATTGGAAAAAGGCATTGCCGACGGCACGGTCAAGCCGGGGATCGATCCCACGCTGTTTTACCACACGGTGACAGACTGTTTGATCAGTATGTGCCAGCGTTTTGCCTGGGGCAATATGCCCCGCGCCGAAGACAGCGAACGAAACCGTCAGTCCCTGAAAATGACCATCGATATGTTTGTCACCTATATGCAAGCTATTTAAACCAAAAACCGGCACTTTTCGTGCCGGTTTCGGACTGTCGAAAAACCCTGTCATTGCGAGCCAGTGCTCACACTGGCGTGGCAATCCGTTTCTCAAAAAATTCCGTTTGTGCTTATTTTTTAGGTAAAACATATACTTTTAGGAACGGATTCCCACGTCGCTTCGCTCCTCGGAATGACACGCATTTTCGGAAAAGGTACTTTTTTGACACTCTGAAACCGGCACTTTTCGTGCCGGTTTTCTTGTTCCTTTCGGGCCCTCTGCTAAATTTGAACAGAGGGAAAGCGTTTCAGGTCTGTGTGGGGAATGAACTTGGCGGCCTGCATCCGAATGAGAAAGTCCGGGACCGAGGCAAATTGCACACAGTAAATTTGCTCCACTAGGGCTTTGGCCTCTGCCAAACGGCTATAGTCCAGCAGAACCGTCCGGGCTCCGTCCAAAGAGCTGTTTTTCAGCACAGTATAGTTCTGCCTGGGAAGATCGGGAAACATGCCGATGGTAATGGCAGACTCCAGGTCCGAGTGAGCCGGAAACGCGCCGGATAAATAAACCCGGGACAGCTCCCCTGCATCCATTCCTACAGTTTCCAGCAGACATTCCACCATGGTATAGGCCGCGGCTTTGGTATCCAGGTACTGAAGGATGTCAGTTTGGGAGAAATACAAAGGCTTTCCGTTGGCAGAGTCCTCTGCCGTGGCGTAAACGGCAGCATATTCCTTTTCTTCCGGAAGAAACTGGATGCGATCGGATGCGTTTGGGTCCAGCGTGCCGGCAATATCGATCCAGCCGTGGATCCGCATTTGGGCCAGCAGGTCGATAATACCGCTTCCGCAGATACCCACCGGCTTTTGCCCGTCAATGGTGGTAAATGTCAATTCCCGGCCTTCAATACGGACCGTATCTATGGCACCGGGTGCCGCACGCATACCGTATTTGCTGATATAGCCCTCCAACGCAGGCCCGGCAGCACCGGCACCGGCCATCATCCAATCCTGATTGCCAATGACAAGTTCCCCATTGGTGCCAACGTCAAAAAACATTGCGGTCTTCTCCTGCTTGTGAAGCTCCAGCTTCATCAGACCACTGACAATGTCGCCGCCTACATAGTTGGAGGCCGAGGGAATGATATACATCAGCCCCTCAAATGCCATTCCCAGCTCCCTGCCCCACAAAAATCCCGGATCTGTACTGACCGGCGCATAGGGCGCGGCAAAAACCGTCCAGGCATCCAACCCCAGCAGAAAGTGGATCATGGTGGTATTGCCGGATACGACCATAATGGGAAGACCGGCCGCATCGATGCCGGTGGCATCTGTCAGCCTGTCCAAAAGGATCCGGAAGGTCTCTGCGGTTGCCTGCTGCAGGGCCTGCATATGCTTGGCGTCTTCCAGGGCGTAGGTGATCCGGGTCAGAATATCGGTACCGTAGGCCACCTGTCCGTTGACCTCCTTTTCCTCTCCAATGACCGCACCGGAGCTTAAGTCCACCAATTGCATCACAATGGTGGTAGAGCCATAGTCCACCGCAAGGCCGTACTGCCGCGCCCTGGTATCCCCAGCCTCCACGTCGGTCACCACCCAGTCATATTCCCGGTGCACCAGGGTGACGGTGATGGCAAACCCGGCATCCCGGCAATATGGATAGAGCTTACCAAGCACCTTCAGCGGAAAAGTCACCTGGGTATACCCCCGTTCATTCAGAGCCTGCTCGATCCGCTTTTGATCACTGACCGGGTGCTCCTGTGTGGGCATTTCCAGGCTTACATATTCTTTTTTGCTGAATCCTTCCATACCGGGCCTCCATCTGTTCATTCCATCAGTGGTACAATACATACTTTTTTATAATTTTAATCATAGGTGCCGTTTTGTCAAGCTTCTGCAAAATTTTTTCATTACTTCCGCCGGAGCTTTGTTTGTATATTCTCCTGACACGCGTAAACACTAAGAAAAAAGGAGTGGTTTTATGGACAGGCAAGAACTGGTCAAGCAGACCTTGGATCAAATTCCTCAGGCAAAGGCCAACGCAAAACGGATCGTCGGTCTTGTGAAAGAAGGAGGCAGGATCACCGGATATCAGCTTTCCGACAATTCCATTGTGCCGAAACAGCAGGCAGTGGATATGGCCAAACAGGGTGCCATTGCCGGTGTGGGCATTGCCCACCGGGGTGATACGCAGTATCTCAAATCCATCCCCGACGGCAGCGAAAACAACAACCTGAGCAGCCTCCCCTCCGTCTCCCCCTGATTTTACGATGCCGCTTTCCGAATATCATGAAGGGGCGGGTTGCAAAAGTTGCAACTCGCCCCTAAGCCTTGTATTTATTTATTCCCTTTCCAGGCGCAGGATCACCACGGTGGCATCGTCCTGGCTGCCAAGCTGACCGCAGGCCAGCAGACCTGCCGCCAGCTCTCCCGGTGAGCGTTCCCCCAGGTCCATGCAGCACTGCAACGCCTGCCGCTGGCTGATCCCGTCACTGACCATCACCAGCCACTCTCCCCGACGCAAAGAGGTATGCTCCACCTGCTCCTGCTCATGGGTGGAAATTCCCGGAGGGGGCGTAGCAGTGCCTAAGCGTTCCGCGCCGTACTTTGTGGCAATGAAGGAGGGCGCTGCGCCCCATTTGTACAAATGGACCTTACCCTTGTCCAGCTCCAGCTCTGCCAGGTCCACCGTCACGGCGCCGGGCCGGTCCCTAAGAGCACACAGGCTGTTCAGGCTACGCAGGGCGTGCTGCGCCGGGTAGCCCGCCCGGAGCAGACGCTGCAGTAGCTGCGCTGCGGTCCTGCTCTCCTGAACCGCACCGATGCCGGTGCCCATGCCGTCGCACAGCAGTACATAATACTTTTTCCCCACCCCGGCAAAGCGCAGACAGCGGTCACCGTTGTCCTGCTCCGGCCTGTTGCCGTAGACAAAGACCTCCGGGCGGTACTGCTCCGTCACAGACTCTGCACGCCGGGGAAGCCGGTCTGCCAGTTCCTGCAAAAACGCCGCCAAAAACCGATACTGTTGGATGACCGCGGCCCGGTATTCCAGTTGCCGCTGCCGGTCCGCCCGGATAGACCGAAGCTGCTCCTGACACCGGTGCAGTTCCGCCAAAAAACGCCCCGGCTTTCGGCATACGATGGGCAGCTCGTCCACTGACAGCAGCGGCTTGTGCAGAGTAATGGGCGGAAGCTGGGCCAGACGTGTGGTATCCTTGCAGTTTTTCCGATAGGCACAGCCGCCGCAGGCCCGTTCCGCCGCCCGGAGCATCAGTGCCTCCTCATCCACCGGCACAGGCTCTGCCTCCAACAGCAAGCTTTGGGTCTGGGTCAGCACGCTGGCGGCCATTTCCAACCGCACCTGGGCCACCCCAGTCTCTCCACGGCGGTAAGAATATTTCCCCGGCACCGGAAGCAGGATCCCTAAGCACCCTCCCAAAATCAATCCCGGCAGCGGACGAAAATCCCACACGCCGCACAGCGGCAGCATAGCCATCAGCATCAGTCCCGGCGCAGCCGCCTGGATCCATTTGGGTACCCGGGGCAAAAAACGAACCAAGTATGCCAGGATCAAAACCGCCGCCATGGGCACAGGGGTGATCTGCGCCAGGTCCAGCGCAAGACCGGACACGGCAGCAGCCGGAAATGCGCCGGTAACCGTAACAAAGCCTGCGGCCAGATATCCCAGGCCCAAATACGGCATAGGCAGAAGCTGGGCAAGGCTCAGCATCAAAAGGCCTGTACCCAGCCAATCCATCACCGGGTCCCGGCCCTGCAGCACTCTGCGAAACACCCAGGCACCACCGGCACACAGACCGATTCGCAGCAAGTATACCGGCACCGGGGTAAGGTCATAAAACAAAAGCTGCGCCGCAACGCCTGATGCTGCTATCAGCAATGCGGCAGCAGCCGGCAATAGCAACGGTGCCTGCCGGCTTGTCCGCCGGCTCAACAGCAATGCCACCGGCAAAGCCACGGCGCACCACAAAAGCCCCATATATCCCGGCTTCCCCCAAAATATGTAGTACCCCAGGCAGCCTCCTGCGGCCGCAAACACCGCCGACCAACCCGAGCAGGCACACACCAATGCCGCGGAAAGAGGGAGAAACCAGTCCGCAAGACTGGCGGCACTGAGCACAAAACCGGCCAAAAGGTAAGCGGTGGCCTGTCCAAACCGGTGCACCCGTGGGTCCAGCGCCCAACGGCGCAGCAAATGCCGTCCCCGGCGCACATAGCCGTGCAGTGAAATGATCATTCGTATCACGCCCTTTACAAAAGCTACCGCGATCATATCACGCTGCCACCGCATATTTTGTCAAAACCGGTTGTACATACGCACTGCACCGCAAATTTCAGTTTATAGAGCAGATTGCCCTGACGGGCAATGGCATTCTTCGAATGCCGGGGAAACGGATTGCCACGCCAGTGTGTGCACTGGCTCGCAATGACATTTCCTTTTCGTAGGTGCTATTTTCATGCACCTTCAAAACTGAACACTGCTTCTTACTTTGCAATACGGGTTTGGTCAACACTGAGCCTGCTTTTAGATCAAGCTTTCGGCTTATTAGTATCAGTCAGCTAAATATGTTACCACACTTACACCTCTGACCTATCAACGACATAGTCTACGTCGAGCCTCAGTGGAGATCTTATCTCAGGGGGAGTTTCACGCTTAGATGCCTTCAGCGTTTATCTCGTCCGCACGTAGCTACCCAGCCATGCCCTTGGCAGAAC